>CAMYSW010000148.1:0-6397 GCA_947297425.1 uncultured Porphyromonadaceae bacterium | reverse complement strand
ATTTTCAGGGATGACGGACATTCGGTAACCTGAAGGGAGAAATTGCAGTCGATGTCTGACATACATCCTGTGCGGGAATTGACCAGCATTACGATGGCTCCGACGAGGGGCTCTCCGGTTTCGTCGGTGACAGTACCCGTCACTTGTCTTGTTGCAGCCCAGGCGGGTATGCCCGTCAGAAATGCAACAAGAAGTAGAATTAGTCTGCTGACTTGTTTCATAAGGTAGGTATTAGTTGTGAATAATAGTTGATTTAGATTGTAGGATTGTATTGTGGAGTTTTCAGGTCTTAGGCGTTAGGCGTTAGGCTTTAGGTGGTAGGCTTTAGGTGGTAGTTTTGCCGAGTATAAGTTCTAACGCCTAAAACCTAACGCCTAAAACCTAAAACTTATACTCTTCTGTTGAGAACGGTCTTGGACGTTCCATTTTCTCTTTGTAGGTGTTGCCGAATTTATCGGTCACTGTTATTTCAAGGTCGATGTCTGCGTCGTTGCATTGAACTTGGAAGAAATGGTAGCGCAAGGTTGTTCCGGTGCCCGGAATGCTTGTAAGGGCGTCTCTGTCCCAATACGGCACGGAGAGTGCTGCTATGGAAAGGGGATCATATTCGCGCACCTGCTTGGTAGCAAGTGTTTCTCCATTTACGGTCTTGACTTCAATCGTGCAGTCGTTGTTCCAGTTCCACACGTTTATAAGCACCTGATTCTTTCGCTTCCCGTCGGCATAAGGAGTGACATATCGTTTATTAAATTCCGCGATAACTTTGGAATCTTTAAGGTTCTTCCATGTCACATTGCTGAAATCCACATTGTTGAGGTCGTAAGCGCGGAACTGTATTTTTTCGTCCATTCCCGTTCCTTTGTATCCCCATTTCATGTTCTTACCGGAAAATTCGAATATTGCATATCCTGCCGGGACACCGTCAGTGGTAATGTGGCATCCGGGGGTGTAATATCCTGAATACCACCAGTCGGCACAGACTGCAGGTATGTTATGTTCATATACCGGATGGCTGTAGCCATTCGCGGGGGAGTCTGTCGGTAACATGGTGTGTTGCTGATGAAGGTGACCGTTCACGAAATGCACTTCATATCCCGTGCAGGCTTCTATAAGTTTGTCCGAACCTGTGTTGGCACGCAGGTTATAAGCTTTGGGATTTGATGTATTGTAAGAGAAGAGCGAGCCATGAGTCATGACATATACCGGAGTGGATTTGTCGATATAGCTAAGATCTTTCTTAAGCCATTCTATTTGGGGTTCGTAGACATTCTGAGTGTAGGGGCGGTCTTGAACTCCATCGTATGCAATACAGTCTATATTGTCGATTACGACAAAGTGTGCCTGTCCGATATTGAATGAATACCATGCCGGTGCCACATGAGTAAGCATGGGATTGGTGGCAGACTTGTTGCTGCCAATGGATTTTGGGTCGTGATCATGATTGCCGATAACGTTATAGACAATCATGTCTTTCAAGTTCTCATTTATTGTTTTTACATAGTTTGGAAGTTCATAACCATTTTTCCAATATTGGTCCCAAGTGAGGTCTCCGAGGGTGATGGCATATATCTTCTCGGAAGAATGGTTTCCTTTGTATGCAGTAACGTCGGCAAGGAATTTCTTGTATTGGAGGATGTCTTGCGAACGGTTGGCAAGATGTTTGTCGCCCATATAAAGGATTTTGAAATTGTCTTGTCCCTCCGTTTTCTTGAGTTTGAAAGATATATTTTCCGGTATGCCTTTGGATAATACCGTTTTTTGATACATTTTAGGGAAGACACCTTCTGTAAGGGGTTCATATCCGGATGGAACGGACATGAAGACATATCCTTGGTTCTTTTCTGATGCAATGCCGTAGATGCCGTCGGAATTTGTTACTGTGCAGTTTTCCCCGTCGCTGACAACTACATTTGCCACAGGCTCGCCGTCTTCAGTCTCAATGATGCCGTATACCGTAGCTCCCTCGGGTATCGGTATCTGGTGCGCTACGATTGTTATCTTTATTTGTCCGAGCAGAGTGCGTTTGCCGTTTTTGGTTACGTGAAGGGTGTAGGTGCCGCTCTCTATGTTATTTGGAACAGCAAATGTGAAATGCTCGTCGGAAGCTTCCGTTATATTGCAAGGTGTGAACTTGCCGTTGGTTTCAAGGTATATTTTTTCAGAGGTTGTTATGTAACCTCCTTGTTGTGAGATAGTTATACCCCCCCATTATGAGGTCAACATTTTCAGGGATGATAACTATGTATTCATCTGTAATTGAGTTCCCTCCATTGTCCGGGTTGTCATCTTTACAGCTGACAATAAATGGAGAAAGGAGTGCCGCTATAAGCACTACTTTAAGGTAGTTGTTGATTTTTTGAATCATGGCTATTCTTTAGTTAGTCTAATGTTGTGGATTAATGTAGTTCTATTGTATGTTGTCCCAAGGTTGAAATGAGTTCCTCATGTTAAGGCAGCTTCAGAAAGAGTTGCATTTAAGTATGGATTTCAAAATTAAGACAGCTTCGTAATCTGTTGCATTTAATGGATGCAATGGTATTTTGCGGTAAATTTATACACAAATTTCGGTTTGTGCAAATATTTATTAAAAAATATTACGTAATGAAAATTTTAATGTAAATTAATACAGATCAACGTGTAATATATAGCCCGCCTTCTGGGTTGGGAAGGCGGGCTTGATTATTTTTTAACAGTTTAGTGTGTTTCCTTTAAATGATTTTTAGACATATGTTTCAAGGAGAGAGACTTTACCCTGAGGGTGTATTGACACTCCTTTTGCGGAGGCGGGTATGAGCAGGGTTTCTCCTTGGTGAACAAGGACCGAACCTTCGTCGCTTCGGATTTCAGCTTCTCCGTCTGTGACTATCAGCGCTACGAAAGAATCGTTTTCACGATAGTCACGCATCAGTTCATGTTCTAACGTGAGCAGGTTGGTAGTGAAGTATGGGCATTTCACCAAATTTACCGGTACGTTGACCTGAGCGTTATACTTCACCGGATCACCGTCTGTGTCGTTGAAATTTACAGCTTCCTTTGCCAATTCTGTATGCAGTTCGCGTTCGTTGCCGTCTTTATCTTTACGATGATAATCATAAAGACGATATGTAGCGTCTGACGTTTGTTGGATTTCAGCAACAAAAGCCCCTTTGCCGATGGCATGCACGCGTCCGGCAGGAATAAAATATGTGTCACCGGGCTTTATGTCAACAAAATTGAGCACATTTTCTATTTCGCCGCTTTCTACGAGACCTTCATAGGCAGCAGGGTCAATTGAATTATGGAATCCGTTTGCGAGTTTGGCATTGTCGTCAGCTTCAAGTACGAACCACATTTCCGTCTTTCCGTTCTGCATTCCATATTTCTGAGCCATAGTGTCATCGGGATGCACCTGCACGGAAAGGTCTTCGCGGGCATCTATAAATTTTATAAGCAGAGGAAAGTGGTTGCCGAATCTTTCATAATTACGGTGTCCCATGAGTGTTGCACCGTAACGGTCGATAAGTTCAGGCAGGGTTGTTCCTGCATCCGGACCTTCTGCAACTATTGATTCATCACCTTCAACAACTGAAAGTTCCCAGCTTTCGCCTACGTTCTCTTGATTACATTCAATTCTCTTGAAAGGAGCGATGCGGTCGCCTCCCCAGATTGTTGTTTTTAAAATTGGTTTAAATTTCCACATATTCTTGAGGTTGATTGTTATTATTAATAGTAACTATTTTGGATTTTACTGCTTAAGTATGACTCGCAAATTAGTTAATGCATATTTTTAGCGGATTTTCGAGGGATTTATGAGAGTTCGGGAAGGAGCAATGCGTGCATTGTGACTGATGGAACTCGCTTAAATCACCGCAAAGACGCAAAAAGATGCATTGACTAATCAATACATTAAATAATTTCGATGTCATACTTAATTGTTTAAAACTCTATAAACCGGAAGTTATGAGTGACATTTTAGATTCAGAAGAGAGAAAAGAATTGCCGGACAGCATGTTCGGTCTTCCTGAAAGAAGGGAGTATCCTATGCCGGATGCAACGCATGTTCGGGCTGCAGAAGCCTATTTCCGTTATTGTCCTGAAGAATTAAAACCTGAACTTGCCCGCAATATATTGCGATTTGCCGATAAATATGGAGTCGACATAAAGTCGCCGACTATTCTTTCGTTTGCAAAAGGTTGATCGCAAAATCCAAAATTGCGTCGCGTCCTGCTGCAAGGTCGGCATCAATGCAATGCACTTCGCAACCGGGTGTAGGGTCTATCCCAAATTCGGTTGTGCGGTCGTCTTTGTCGTTTATGGGGCATGCGGAGAAACGTACTGACCATCCGTTTGGCAGTTCGGCGGAGAAGGGCAGTCCCCCTCCTCCGCCAGTGCGTGCCCCAACTATACGCACATTGGGCAACGTCTTCATTACTGCCACAAAATTATTGGCGGCGGAGAAACAAGACCTGTTAGTCAATATGATTATAGGTTTGTCTAAATACTTTACCCTTTGTGTAGGATCTGCAGCTTCATATTCTATGGGATAAGGGTCGGAGAACGCACCGGGCTCCGGTCCCGTCTTATGGCGGATATATCCGCCAGTGGTCTTCTCTGTTATGAATCGTCCTGTAAGGGTGTTTATATTGGTCAGAATGCCGCCTCCGTTGTTGCGTATATCAATTATTAGTCCCTTTGAATCGTGGAGGATCGCGAGAATGTAGTCAAGGCTTGTCTGGCTTATTCCGGAAGAGAATGAGGGATAATACATATATCCGATCTCTTCGGATAGCATTTTGTAGCTTATGCCCGAAGTCTGCATGAAATCGAAGTTCAGGTAATATTGTTGCAAAGTGCGGAGGTTGAAATCCTGTGGATAGTCACTCCACCATTTGCGATAATAGCTCGTGTTGAAACGGGATGAGAGGTTTACATGACCGTCCTGGAGCTCGTCGAGAAGGCGGGAACATATGTCGAACAGTTCCAGCTGTTTCATGTCGGGTTTTATCTCTGCGCGATATTGGCGGCAAAGTTTTTCCCAGTCGATTCCCTTCTCTTCAAAAAAACAATAACGTTCGCCAACGATTGCAGCAAGCGCATCGAAATTGCCGTAGGGGTCATCCTTATATTCCGGAGCCTCATGGCATCCCGCCATCACGGCAGCTAACACCAATACCGATAATACTTTATATTTAAATTTCATATAATTGTAATTGTTTATTCAATAATTAAATGATTCAATGCAGAGGTGTCGTATTTGTGTGCCCAAGGGGATAATTTCCATAGGTTTATTCATGTATGGGATAGCGGTTTGCACATGATGTCGTGGTGTGCTGTTTTTCGTAAAAATATTAACACAGAGGCACAGAGGAGCAGAGTCGTTTTCCTTATTTTGCTTTATGAAAGGTCGAGTCGCAGAGGAATCGCATGCGATTCTTATAGAGCCGAAGAGCCGGTTTCTAAGTGTGTTTGCATCAATAGTGTCCGTTTCGTTGAAGCTTGTCCTCAATTTTTCGCGGCTCTCCGCGCCTCTGACAGGAGTTTTACGACCTCTGTGCCATTCCTTTCCCGATATGTAAATTGTTGTGTCCATATTCCCTGTGTCTCTGTGCCTCTGTGTTTCCACTGACTTAAAAACTTCCGTTTATAACACGTTTGATTCCGTCTACTAACCGAATCCTATTGAAATTTATCACAAGCCCGAGTTTGAATCCTGTTAATCTTAAATATGTCAAGAGTTGGCTTGCGTAAAGTTCATTATCACGTTCTGTCGCTTTTAATTCTAATATAATTTTGTCTTCCACAATTATGTCAACACGACAAGCCTCCTTTATACACAGGTCTTTATAGTTAAAAGAAACACCTACTTCTTCACAAACCTTATATCCTCTCAGTCTTAGTTCATGAGTCAGTGCATATCTATAATACTTTTCAACCAGCCCGGGTCCTAAAGTTTTATGAACTTCGATGGCAGCTGCAATTATATTTTCTGATAATCTGTTATAATCTTCAATTGTCATTTAATATAAAACTTTTATACTCTAATAATAAGAGTTGGAGAGTATTAGTTGTTGGGACTGAGTTGAGGGTTTCAGAAGAGGGGGGAGTTGATGGCTTGTTTGCGTTTGATGCCGAGACCGTGAGGTATTATCCCGATTACGAAAGAGTGGGTGGAGAGCTGTGTGTTGAGCGAATTTGCCCAAGAGGAGTTGTAATCATACCTGTAGCCTATCTCCATCGCTGTCTTGCCGAAATCAAGTTTTAGAGAGAGGAGGTTGTCTATGCAGAACCTGTTTCCCCACCATCCGCAGTGCGCCAGCCCGGTTCTGTTTCCGAGCCATATCTCATAATATGTTTCTCCATATTGGGGAGAGAAGAAACATCCCAATGAGGGCAGGCGGATTTCATTGCTGATTAGCAT
>CAMYSW010000147.1:0-6409 GCA_947297425.1 uncultured Porphyromonadaceae bacterium | reverse complement strand
AGTCCGGTGTATTGCCCGGTGATAAGAAGGTTCATTGCCTGTGTTTGCCTCTGGTCTGCGCTCATTGACTGCAACTCGTTTTGCACGCTGAGATCGTCATTCGTTGAAAGGTCGAAATTCACTTTAGGCGAACTTAGGCTTCCGGTAGCTTTGAGGGTGACAAGGAAATTGACAAGATTGCTACTGGAGCCGATTGAAACATTTGCTTTAACGTCATCTGTGGCGGTTATGTCAAGTTTCGGGTTCATTATGTCTCCGGTCCAGGTTATTTGACTCGACGGATTAAACGTGAACATCTTCTCTCCAATAAGCTGGATATTATAGCGGGCATATCCGTTACCGAGCATCAGGGCGCCGTTAAGACGCATGTCTCCCATATAGTTCTGGAAATAATTGAGATTGCCGGAAGGTTGCAGTTGAACACGGTCCCTCCCATTGTTAGACAGCAATACCGTTGCCCGCGTTCCCGGGGAAATGGTAAGCCCGGCACGTATGCGCATCGATGATCCCTGGACAACCGAATCTGCCTTGACCACTTGCGTGGTGTCATTAAAATTCACGAATTTCACCACGTTGTCAGTTGAATTTCCAGGCAATTCGGAGGTCATTGTGTTTAACCTGTATGTCACGTCTGTGGTGCCGAGAATATTCAGGTTAGCCTTAATGTCCATGAGACTTAGAGATCCTTTCACAGACCCGTCAAGATTTATGAACAGCTTACCGAATAGATCTGCCTTCGAACGGCTGTCGCTCTTCACGAGCTGACAATTGTTGGCTGAAATTCCGAGGTTCAGCAGGATATTGCCGAAAGACCCGGCATCCACCGAACCGTCGATGGTTATAGGATTCTTATTGGCTCCGTAAATGTCAAACTGATCAAAGCCAACCACACTGTTTACCACTTTGACCGGAACCGTGTCTAAACTCAGCTTGCATCCGGCAATAGGAATATACACCGATGCATCCTCAAAGGCTATGCTGCCGTTCAAGATCGGTCTTGAGAAGGAACCGTCCATGCGCATTTCACCATTGAGATTGCCTGAAAGGGTGGCCATCTCTTCAAGGAAGGTATTAGCTAATTTAAGCGGAAACTCCGTTAATCTCACCCCGATACTGTCGGGTGCGAGACTGCCGACTGAGTCCTTACGCAAATTGGCATAGGCGGCTACGGCTGGTTCACCATTGATCAACATGGCGGCGTTTATGTCGGTACTACCGTCGTGAGCCATGCCGGCATTAAGCTTGAGATCAAAGTCTCCGAGTTGAGTCTTGTTATACGTCAGTTTCTGAACTCCGAGCGTTCCCTTGCCGGAAAGTGTAGAACCATCATACAGCACGTGAAGATCTGAATCTACCGAACCGGTGACGGGCGGTGCAAACAGCGACATGCTCAAGAAATCTTCAATCTTGATATTGTCAAGCTTCATATGAAGCTCGTCTATTCCGGACTCCGTAGGTTGAGTGCGGAGCAGTATGCTGCTTTCCGCACTGTTTGCCACCAAGTTTGCATCAACTTTCCTGTTATTTAGATTATAATCTATGAAGTTGTCGTCATTAAGTGTCCATGGCAGATATGCGATGGTTGACTTGAGCGGGGTGAAATGCACCGAAACCGTTGAATCCTGCAATGCAGCCGTCAAACCTACACGATAACCAGTCTTACCGCTTATGTTACGCTGGGTCAGGAACGCTCCTATACGGTTAGACCCGACATAGCCGTTAAGGTTCACCTGCGCGAACTCGTCCATAGTGCCGGGACGATTGCCCATGTGTATCTTGTAGTCAAGCAGGTTCCTACGTTCTGCCAAGGCAAGGTTAAGCGTGTCGATATCTATCGCTCCCGATGTAAAGCGACGGGCGGCAAGATTGCCATGAAACAGGGAATCCTTGACCAATGTTCCGTAGACAGTATCCATGCTCATACCTGAAGGCACCAGGAACTGGCTCATCAGACCTCGCCCCGAAGCATTGAACGAGAGCGTGAACGGAGGAAGCACAGAGCTTATACTGTCCATCTCCAGGTCTCGGACTTTAACCTGGGCGGCTATTACTTCAGAAGCTTTAGTCATGGCTTCGGTCAATACCTTAAGCCCGTTAGGACTATGGAAGGCAAGGGAAGTCATGTATGAGTCTATGTCTGCCGACGTAGCGTTTTCCGTTGCATCCACATGAGCGGTAAGTCCTCCGGGCAGATGGATATATTGGTTGGGAAGGTTCCAGTCAAAATCTACAAGCTTGAGATCGGCGGCATAAAGCCAGCGGTCCGGACTTGCTGTTCCTTGTAAATATATCGTGCCTTTTCCATTGTTCATATCTGGGGATATTCCTAATTTTTTAAGGTCAAGATCCCGGATGTCCGCCTTGATATCAAACACGTAATCATCTGGATGTATCGATCCGTTACCTTCCAGTTCAAGGTTCAAACCGTCATTGAAAGATATGGCATATATATCGAAATTATTATCTGGATGCAAAACCACATCCGCACGGATATCGTTGAAAAGGCGCTTGTTATATTCAATCGAGTTTATACGCACCTTTGCATCCGTTACCGAGCGACCGCTAAGGGGATTAAAGCCGGCACCTTCAGCCTGAACTGAAGCCGTGACACTCCCTACGCCTGACGATGGCATGAAATAGCCTACGTTCAATTCGTCAACATTAGCGTCGATGCTATATTTCTCGGAGTTTATGCCGACATGTCCTTTTCCGGAGGCATTGCCCGCCGTGCTGGTCAGCGTGAAGTCGGCGTCATAGTTTTCACGTATGGCAGAGGCAGTGCCTTCGATATGAAAGGCGGGAACCTTTATTCCGGACTGCCCCATAAACTTGTCTATAAGACGGGGATCGGAAAGACGTCCGTCAAACTCAACCTCGGCTTCCATTCGCTTTATGTCAAGCGGGCTGTCGGCATATCCGTTGGCATGTAGCGATATAACATCGCGTAATGTGACGTCAAGTTTATCAATATCAACCGATTCCAATGATCCGTTTGCCTCTACCGTCACATCCAATGGATTGCGGGCAGGAAGCATGGAAGTGTATTCTTTTAGCGAAGGCATGAAAGAATCGACATCCGGCATTCCCACGCGTGCCTCCACATTGACATTCACCGGAGCCTGAGGCTTCAGTTCCATGAGGGCAAAGGGAATATCCGCGCTTCCCCTTACATATGAATAAAGGGTATTTAGCTGTAAATCTTTAAAGGATAGCCCCGTGGAATCCACATTCACATCCCCGCTGCCGCTCACGATATTCAAACCGCTGCGCTCTTTTGCCTGAAGGCGTGTGATAGGCAATCTTAAAGTAGAGGATTCATTATAAAAATTCTTCATGCCGACACTCACTTCCGACAAGTCTATGTATGATGCATCAAAACCGGGAAGAGGCTTGGCACCCTTCATTGCATAAATGAAATTGAATCCGTCAAGAAGTATCGAGTCTCCCTTGATCTGCATCGGGGGTCCGGACGATGGTTGTGATTCAGGCGCCGGATGCGCTGCGATCCATTCCGGAGTGGGAGTATAATAAGCTCCGGAACCGTCCGACACGGAGGCAAGCTTCCAGCTCACGGCATTCTTGCCTAAATCCACTATCCCCTGCTTAAGGTTTATATTACCCGCTCTAAGATAAAGAGTATCGATCACCGGAAGCATCGACATGGCAAAGGAAAAATTCTCAAGCTTAAGGTCATTGGCATTTATCAGGAACGGAGTGGAAGAGGTTGAATCTGCAGGAGTTGGTTTCTGCTTCCACACATTCATATACAGTTTCAGGTTTCCGTCACGCAACAATGCTTTGTTAAGTTTTATATTCCCGGTCGAAATATTGGCTGAACTCTTGTCATCGACATCAAGAAGACCGGCTTCAACACTCATTATCATGGATGAATCAGGCGACACCATCCTGTAATATCCCTCTTCAAGCCGGAGTTTCTTCAACTGCACGTCAAGCTTGAGTAGTGGGAGCAACTTAACGTCTGCCACAATTTTCTTTGCGCGCACCATCGTGTCGGCATGCTGGTCAAGCACCACGACATTGTCAAGGTTCACATCAAGAGGGAACAACAGGCGAAACCTGCCTATGTCAACTTTCATTCCCGTGGATTTATATACGAAGTTGCAGGCAACGTTCTTTACAAACGTCTGCACCGGTGGGATATATAGCAACGGCGGCAGCAACAGAATCACGACAAAGACCCACATGAGAGTCTTTAGCGTGCGTCTTAGCCACGTAGGCTTGATAAGATGCCTCTTTTCGGGCTTCTTTTCCTTTATAGCCTCCCGTGTCTCAGGATTGTTTGTCTGCCCCTTTTCGGGAATCATGTTTTCGTCCATGGTGGAATCGTGTGAATAAAAACCAAAGCAATGCAGTCAATATCACCCCGGCTGCGTCAGCCAGGATATCGTTAAGATCGAAAGAGCGTCCGGCACCCATAGCGTCTTGAATAAACTCGATGGAAATTCCGAATGCTATGACAATAGCAGCTATCGTGATCACGCATGCCGACGGGATCTTTCTCCACTTTTTCAATCTTGACCGGTCTATATAGGCAACGAATGCAAGCCATCCGAACATTATGGCATGAACCACTTTATCCGCACCAGGAAAAAGTTCCGGTTCAATATCTCCCAATGGCATCGGAGCAAGTGTCAGCCACAATATAACTACAACAGTGACTACTGTCAGGATCCATGGTGGAAGTTTGTCAATAATGCGCTGCACTTTATCCATAAATTAACCGTGTTATTAAGCGATCATCTTATTTGGCATGATCACCTTAAATAATATTATCACCTTATTATTAAATATGATCATCTTATTTAATATAATCGCTACTTATGTTAATATAACAAAAAAAGCAAAGGATTTTCTCCTCTGCTTTAAATTTTTCTGAAACTGCAGAATTATTTTCTGATTCCGAGTTCCTTCTTGGCGATGATCGCACGATAGCGGTTGATATCCTTGCGGATCAGGTAGTCAAGAAGGCTACGGCGCTGACCAACGAGCGCTTTGAGGGCGCGGGCGGTTGTGAAATCTTTGTGATTCTCTTTAAGGTGCTCCGTAAGGTGTTTGATACGGATTGAAAAAAGAGCGATCTGGCTTTCCGGGCTACCTGTATCTGTAGGACCCTGACCGTAAGTCTCGAAAATGTGTTTCTTTTCTTCTGCTGAAAGATGCATGATTGAGAGAATTAAATGATTAAAAATATTTTACCTTTCTTTGAAAAGCTTTTGCCGAAGCTCTCTCAGCCCATACGCCATCCCGCAAGGAACGACCTTACCGGCCACTTTTCTCGAAAAGCGTTGCAAAATTACTAAATAAATCCCTAACCGCAAAATTTAACACATCATAATTTGCTCATCCTGATAAAATTTATTAATTTTGCAACGCATTTTCCGCCATGGCATGAAAAAGAGAGGTTCGGTGAAACCTCCGCCCAACGGATTCATTTATAATTCAATAGTTTAAATGTACGCTATCGTAGAAATTAAAGGACAGCAGTTCAAAGCCGAAGAAGGCAAATTCCTGTATGTTCACTATCTCGGCGAGGAAGCAAAAGAAGGCGACGCTATTTCCTTCGACAAAGTTCTCCTCCTTGATGCCGACGGCGATGTAAAAGTCGGTGTGCCTGCCGTGGAAGGCGCAAAAGTGGAATGTGAAGTTCTCACTCCCCTTGTAAAAGGTGAGAAAGTGATTGTTTTCAAGAAGAAACGCCGCAAAGGCTATCGTCGCAAAAACGGTCATCGTCAGTGCTTCTCCAAAGTGTTAATCAAAAAAATTGTAACCGCTTAAAACCGTAGATACGAAATGGCACATAAGAAAGGTGTCGGTAGTTCTAAGAACGGCCGCGAATCAGAAAGCAAACGACTTGGAGTCAAAATCTTCGGTGGTTCATACTGCAAGGCAGGTAACATCATCAAACGTCAGCGTGGCACAGTGCACCACCCCGGTCTCAACGTAGGCATGGGCAAGGATCACACTCTTTTCGCCCTTGTAGACGGCACAGTGGTGTTCACCATCGGCAAAGAGGGTCGCAAATTTATCAACGTGCAGCCCAAAGAAGCATAACACTCCTAATCAGATGCAAAAAAAGGATGGAATCCATTGGATTCCATCCTTTTTTTGCACTTTTTTGCATCTTTTTTTCGCATCCTTTTTTTTGGGGGGGGCATTCCTCATCCCCAACATTGCCGATCACAACCCAGCCTACCCCTTCCTAAATCCTACCTAATCTGCAGATCAGCAAATCCCACCCTATCTGCCAATCTGCGGATCTGCCAATCGGGCTTTGCCCGATCTTCCGTGCCGCGTTTCTCAAACGCGGATCACCTCTCGCAGATCACCTCCCGCAGAGCGCCCCGCAGCCGCCCTCCCAGATCCCCTTAATATCTAACCTTGCTCCAAG
>CAMYSW010000146.1:0-6453 GCA_947297425.1 uncultured Porphyromonadaceae bacterium | reverse complement strand
TCCCAACACCGGAAAGACCTGACATACCGAACACGCCTGTCAGGTTGTCATAACGACCTCCGCCTGTGATACTGCCGATCGCAACATCCAGAGCTTTCACTTCGATAATAGTTCCGGTATAATAATTCAATCCGCGTGCAAGAGAGAGATCCGCTTCCACCAAACATTTATGACCCAATGCGTCTATTCCGGAAAGAACCTGCCTCATCTCCCCGATACCCTTCATTCCTTCTTCCGAACCACTCAGAATACCTTCCATTATGTTCAGTTTCTCTTCATTGCTTCCTGTCATCTCAAGAATCGGACGCAGGGTCTCTATTGCCTCCTCTGAAAGACCTTTTTCACGGAGTTCTGTATTGACATTCTCAATACCTATCTTATCAATCTTGTCGATCGCTACCGTAATATCTACAATTTTATCTGACGCACCTATAGTTTCTGCAATTCCGGTAAGTATCTTACGGTTATTCACCTTTATTGCGATATTGATACCAAGATCCGCGAATACGGAATCTATCAATGAAAGCAATTCGATCTCATTATTCAATGAATCAGAACCGACCACGTCAGCATCACACTGATAAAACTCGCGGTAACGACCTTTCTGCGGACGATCGGCACGCCACACCGGCTGAATCTGGAAACGCTTGAACGGCATCTGCAGGTCATTGCGATGCTGAACCACAAAACGCGCAAAAGGAACCGTCAAATCATATCGCAATCCCTTTTCACAAATCTTATTAGTCAAGCGAGGTAGATTTCTCTCCCCCACCTCTTCATCACTGACCGATTTCAGGAAGTCGCCCGAGTTAAGTATCTTGAAAAGAAGTTTATCACCCTCCTCTCCATACTTACCCATCAGGGTAGAAAGGTTTTCCATAGCAGGCGTCTCTATCTGCTTATATCCAAATAGTTTGAAAGCTTTTTTGATGGTATCGAAGATATAGTTTCGGCGCGCCATCTCGATAGGAGAAAAATCACGCGTGCCTTTCGGAATGCTTGGTTTTTGAGCCATTATATTGTCGGTTTGATTATTTTACGCGAATTTACAAAAAATTGCCGAATGACAGCGCACGAAGCATTAAAATTGTGCCACCAAGTCATAACCTGTCCATTAAAATATATATTCTACATTAAAAGTTTCCTTGGAGCTGCAAAAATAAAGAGCTTTTATAAGTAAGGCAATATATGTTTGGCAAAACATAGATGTTTTGGTAATTTTCATATTAATACCTAATTTTGCATACAAACCATCATAAAAAGGTGATAAGTAAGTAATCACTTTTTAAGGAATAAAGTTAAGACAAGTTCGATATGTTCAAAATAAGTTTATCTGAAAAGATCAAGACGGCAGCTCCGGAATTGAGAATTATTGCAATTGAAGCGGAAGTGAATAATCCGGAAACTACTGATTCACTATGGCGCGAAATTGAAAAGGAGGCTGATTACATCCGCGAAAAACTAACAATGGATATGGTCAACAAGCGCCCTGCAATTGCCGCCACAAGAAAGGCATATAAGGCGTTGGGTAAAGATCCCAACAGATACAGACCTTCTGCGGAAGCTTTGTGCCGCCGGACAGTAAACGGCAAGGGATTATACAGGCTCACTTCTTTAGTAGACCTTATCAACCTGCTTTCCATGAAAACAGGACACAGCATAGGGGGATTCGATGCAGACAAGATAGATGGATACTCTTTACTTCTGGATGCAGGAAATTCCGGTGAAGAGTTTCATGCAATAGGCAGGGGGCTTCTAAATATAGAAAACCTCCCGATATATCGCGACGCAACTGGCGGTATAGGAACTCCTACAAGCGATGAAGAACGCACAAAACTGACAAAGGAGACCCGCAGACTTCTCATGCTGATAAACGTATACGATGGCACTGAGAATATTGAACAGATCCGTGAGCTTGCAATTGATCTTCTGACCACCCATTGCTCCCCCTCCAATATGGAATCACATATTATATGCTAAGCAAACAAATTACTTTTTTAAATAAGTTATAACTTACTTAAAAGCTGTTTAAAATTCAAATGAAAGGCGAACATTGAACTGGCGACGTGTAAGATAATTCGGCACGGCATATTGAATATTGTTGACATCCGTAACCCAATAGTAGCTGCTGACATTGCTTATATCCAGTAGATTGAAGCAATCAAGTCCTAAGACAATGCTACGGAAGTGACGCCAGAAATTATACGGACGGACACCATTGGTCGGCGCCCCGACAAGCTGATAACTGATTCCTATATCCAGACGCTTATATGCCGGAGCCCGGAAATATGACTCAGACCTGCTCTTGTGAGGTGCCGTCATTGTCAATCCATCCGCAAATATCCCTCGCAAACTGAATTTTAATTTGGGGAACTTGGGGAAGTAATCAGTGAAATAAAGGCTTACCGAATACCGTTGATCGCTCGGCAGGGGAACTTTCTTTCCATCAAGCGTCTGCTGAGTCTTCATCAACGAAAAACTGAGCCATGAATCAGACCCTTCTACAAATTGACCGAAAAGTTTAAGGTCAAGCCCGGTTACAAATCCCTTTGAATCGTTCACCCCGGAATAATTAACCTTAAGGTTGTCATATTCGTAAGATATCAGGTTAGACATATTCTTATAATAAACCTCTCCCATAAGTTTGAACGGTCTGTTCATTGCCCTGAAGGTGTAATCAGTACCTACTATGAAATGAAGGCTGCGGGGAGATTTTATATCGTTATTAAGTTCGATCGAATGATTGCCCGAATCATCTGTGACAGATCGCCGGAACTCTTTATAGAACGGCGATTGATAATACAATCCGGCAGCGGCACGAAAATTGAAACTGCCCCCAACAGGTGTTAATGAGAAATTTACTCTCGGCGAAACAAGAAACTCTTTATTAAAATCCCAATACGAAAACCGGATACCTCCGTTAAGGGTCATATATGCCTTCTCGGTGTCGATATAATATGCATCTTCAGCATAAGCAGACACACGGTTTGTAGAGAGATTATTATTTGATGAAAGATTATATATCAGATGCACCCCATCCGGCAGAGTGGGAAGGGAATAACCAGCGGAGTCTCTCCATTCCCACTCCTTGGTACGATCCCTGAAACTCTCCCTCCTATAGTCCAGCCCATAGGAAATATGATTACCCTTAATGCGTGTCTCACCTTTAAGGAAAATTCTGAATACGGAGGCTTTAAGCCTATTACGCGAATGTTCCATATATTTACCTACACCGAGTTCTCCCCCGATGCCTTCTTCGCCCGACGTTCCTGCCTGGTTCAACCAATATTCACCGGAAATATCATACGCCACCATCTCATTCGTGAGAAATCCGGAAGCCCCAAGCATGAAGCTTGTTGCTCTGTTATGACGATACAGCACAGACAGAGATCCGAGGAAAGTCTCAAACTTATCGCGCTCCTGACCATCAAAATAAACCTTAAAATGCTTAACATCCTGCGCCGTGCCGAAAGTGGTTTCTCTGTCACGGGGTTTAAAATTATAATGATTCAAAGATATGTTACCTAAGAAATTGACTGTCCATTTATCATTCGGTTTGAGATTCAGGTTAGTCTGATAATCAAAATATGTGGGATCGTATTCCCCTTTAGTATCCATCGAAGAGAGTAACGAATTGTTTTTCTTGAACCTCACGCCATGTAGTTGCGAGAAAGTCCCACTATTCTGACCTATCGTCAAAGAAGCACCCATCAGGCTTGCCGAAACCGCTCCTTCGAATGCCTCGGGCTCACGATAAGTTATATCAAGAGCAGAAGACATTTTATCGTCATAGCGGGCGGGGAAACCGCCGGAGGAGAATTTCAGCCCGCCTACCATATCAGGATTTATTATACTCAAACCCTCCTGCTGACCTGCGCGTACAAGCTGGGGGCGATAAATCTCGGTGCCGTTTATATAAACGGAATTTTCATCAAACGAACCTCCACGCACCGAATATTGCGAACTCAACTCATTGGAAGAATTGACACCAGGCATAGTGGAGATCATAGCTTCCACACTGCCTCCGGAAACATCAGGCGACAGTTTGAAGCTCTCCGTGTTGAAACTTTGCATACCGTTGATATTGCTCTTGAAACCGAGAACTTCAAGTTCCTTGAGCTCCACATCATTAGGGTACATTCTTACATTAAGAGTCAGGTCTCCCTTTGGATTTATCAATTTATGATTCACAGTCTTAAACCCCACACAGCTAAATATCAATTCAACTGTATCTTTTTGGGCAACTGAAAGCGAATATTGACCTTTAAGATCCGAGTTGGTTCCGATAGCCGTTCCTGCCACTCTTATTGTGGCAAACTCTACAGGTTTATCTTCATTATCGACAACCTTACCGGAAATTTTAACATTATCGGCAAAAATCGGAACTGAAGATAGGAATGATAAGAATAATACTATAAATATTATGTATATGCGAATTTTCAACATGCAGGTATTTTTCAATTTTGTCCCCTTCAAATATCTCTACCCCTCTGAATAAAAACGCTCACCGCATGCTTATATTATACAGAACCCGTTTTGACTTAACGGGCTAATGCACCGACAGAATATTCACTGTCAAAAATCATATTCAATACATGAGCGAGTCTGTATCCCGCTTTCCGCATCTGTGAATCTGACAATTCACTTGACTTCATCACGATATCCAAAGATTCTTTAGTGTCATAATTTCTGCCCGGCTCCAGCCAATCATATATCTTCATTACCTCACCGGCATTCTCTTCAATCCAATCTTCCAATGATCCTTGCATCAGCAATATCCGTCCTTCACCATAACACTTGTCAAGCCATGAAGCATAACGCTCGGCGCTCCATTTCCTGCTGATTCCCAACAATCCGCTGTCCCAGAACTTATGAAATAAAAAATCCTTGCCGAAAACCTTGAAACCGAATCCTTGCGACGTTCCCTTAAAAAAGGTATGACAGGGACAATGCATGTCTCCTACGAGATGGACAATAATCTTTATACCTACCGCAACAGCAGAATCAGTCATGGAACGGTAATCACGCATTTTTTCAATTTCGGTCCCGAGACCTTCGTAAACACGATATTTTTTTGACCACATCGAATGTTTTCCCTTTGAAGTGACAGATGCACTGTGCCAACCTGAAGTATGTCTATATTCAGGAGTACGCCTGACAGCATCCATCCATGACGCATATTTTACGATTGATTCCCCATTGAGATATTTATCCACATTCTTTCTTGCACTGTCGGTAAGATGCCGTTCTGCCAGAGCGGCTATAGTAGCATGCCCCAACTTTCCCCAGGCAAAAGACTCACCTACGCCCACCACCAAGATCAAGAAAACACATGCCAACAATTTGTTATAATTCATAAGCAGGTTATAGAAGCTGTTTATATTAAAAACTAAATTATATATGTTTTATTTTTCACATAATTTGATTACTTTTGCATCATATGAACAACATTATATCAGACGTTGCACGCCGCCTGTCGCTCCCGGAGCGAGGCGTGGAAGCCGTCATAAACCTTCTTGATGAAGGCTCTACCGTGCCGTTCATCAGCCGCTACCGCAAAGAAGCGACCGGATCTCTTGATGAAGTGGCTGTAAGATCAATCGAAACCACGCTCAAAACCGTGCGTGAACTTTATGCCCGTAAAGAATTCGTAAAAGAAGCTATCGAAGCCGCCGAGGCTATGACTCCGAGAATTGAACAGAATCTTCGGGAAGCGACTACAATGACTGAAGTCGAAGACATCTACGCTCCGTTCAAGCCTAAAAAGCGAACACGCGCCACCATAGCGCGAGAACGCGGGCTTGAACCATTGGCAAAGATAATAATGGCTGGCAATACCTCGGATCCTGTTAATGCGGCAAGCCGTTTCACCGGACATAAAGATGTAAACAATCCTGACGATGCAATCTCCGGAGCTTGCGACATAATAGCCGAATGGGCATCTGAATCCTCCCGTTTGCGCAACATGACACGCAACGCTTACAGGAGACTCGGGTCTCTGGTATGCACTCCTGCAAAAGGGAAAGAAGATGAGATTTCGACCTCACCGTTCGCCACTTACAGTAACTTCTCAAATTCGGTGCGCAGAATCCCGTCACACCAGTATCTTGCATTACGACGGGCTGAAGCAGAAGGAATGATAAAAGTGAAATACTTGCTTGATGATTCTCGCGACAATCTTGAAGAATCTTTATCTGATGCATACGCTTCCCGACAAGCCTCCTCAGAGTGTCGCAGGATCATATCAGACGCTGTTGCCGACGCATCCAAGCGGCTAATACGCCCCTCTGTCGAAAATGAAGTATCTGCAAATCTGAAAGAGGAGGCAGATCGCGTGGCAATAGATATTTTCTCGCAGAATCTGCGCCAGTTACTTCTTGCCTCGCCACTTAAGGAACGGCGTGTATTGGCTATAGATCCCGGCTATCGCACAGGATGCAAAGTCGTGGCTAT
>CAMYSW010000145.1:0-6508 GCA_947297425.1 uncultured Porphyromonadaceae bacterium | reverse complement strand
CAGAAACACATTCGAGGCACGCGGTTATTCGGCATGGGATATTTCATCTCCCGCTTTTATAATAGATAATACACTCTGTATTCCTACTGTTTTCATTTCTTATACGGGTGAAAGTCTCGACTATAAGACACCTTTGCTTAGAGCCTTGAACAGTGTGGACAAGGCGGCTACGAGGGTGGCAAGGTTTTTCAATCCGGAAGTTAACCATGTGGTGACTTTTCTCGGATGGGAACAGGAATATTTTCTTGTTGACGAGGCTTTATATGCTGCGCGTCCTGACCTCGTGATGACCGGCAGGACATTGATGGGACATGAATCGGCTAAGAACCAGCAGCTTGAAGATCACTATTTCGGGTCAATCCCCAGTCGTGTAGAAGCTTTCATGCTTGATCTTGAAACGGAGTGCCATAAGCTTGGAATCCCGGCGAAGACACGTCATAATGAGGTTGCACCCAACCAATTTGAGCTTGCCCCTATTTATGAAGAATGCAATCTTGCCAATGACCATAACCTGCTTCTTATGTCAATAATGGAGGAGGTGGCGAAACGCCATAATTTCCGGGTATTGCTTCATGAGAAACCGTTTGCCGGTATCAACGGAAGCGGCAAACATAATAACTGGAGCCTTGGCACAGACAAAGGTGAACAGCTTTTCGCTCCCGGCAAGACACCTGCCGATAACCTCCGGTTCATTGCTTTTGTTGCCAATGTGATGGCTGCTGTGCATAAGCACAATGCATTGCTTAAGGCTTCCATCATGAATGCCACAAATGCACACCGTCTCGGTGCCAACGAAGCGCCTCCGGCAATTATTTCCATGTTCTTGGGTTCGCAATTGAGCGCTATACTTGATGCCGTGGAAAATTCGGAAGGAGATGAAAAGATCATGGTGAAGGGGAAAGAGGAGATGCGTCTTGACGTGGCTCAGATTCCGGAGCTGATGATCGACAATACCGACCGCAACAGAACAAGTCCGTTTGCCTTTACGGGTAACAGGTTCGAGTATCGTGCTGTCGGGTCTTCCGCCAACTGTGCTTCCGCCCTTATTGCCCTTAATGCGGCTGTGTCCGCCCAACTTAATGAATTTGCAGATAATGTGGATCGGAGGGTTGAAAATGGAGAGGAACTTAAGAGGGCTATCCTGTCAGAAGTCAAAGTGTTGATAAAGGCATCAAAGGCTATCCATTTTGACGGTAACGGATATAGTGAGGAATGGAAAGAGGAGGCGGCACGCCGCGGGCTTGACACGGAAACGTCCGCTCCGTTGATGTATGATGCATACATGTTGCCGTCGAGCATAGAGATGTTTGAGAAATCGGCAGTGTTTTCCAAGAAAGAGATAGAGGCTCGTAACGAAGTGAAGTGGGAGATGTATACTAAGAAGATTCAGATAGAGAGCCGCGTGCTCGGTGATCTGGCTATCAACCATATCATACCGGCTGCTATCCGTTATGAGTCATTGCTTCTTGATAACGTCTATAAGATCAAGGAACTTTTCCAGGGTGATAAGTCAGAGCGTATCTCTGCCCAGGATCTTGCTTCGATAGAATCTATATGCGAACATATCTCCGAGATAAAGAGCGGGGTTGCCGCTATGGTCGATGCGCGTCGTAAAGCTAACAGGATTGAAAGTGAGCGCGAGAAATCGATTGCTTATCACGATGAAGTGGCACCGAAGATGGAGACCATCAGATATCATATCGACAAACTGGAACTTATGGTAGACAACGAGATCTGGCCGCTCCCGAAATATCGTGAGCTCCTATTCATTCGCTAACGCTCAGTTTAATCAGGTTTGTCTGATTTTTTCTATAAATCAAGTTAATCTGACTCAAAAAAGTTTTATTCCGGAAGTTGACACCTAAGATGTGCCAGCTTCCGGAACATTTTATAATATGGTTAAGTTCCAGGAGATTGTATTTCCTGTTTATTGATATCCATACACCAAAACTTTCCACCATTTAATTTATTCTCCAACCACTTACAACCACATGACAACCACTTACTTATATAAGAAAGTGGTTGTTACGTGGTTGTAATTGGTTGGAGTTAAAAATGCTGGCAGGTTGGACATTAATGCGAGCTGCAATTGCGTGTAAATGAGTGCGGTAGCTTGCGTATTCTATACTAAAAATAAATAAGTATCTCTTGGTAAGAGATACTTATTTCGGTTGCAAAGATACTTAATTCATGTCATTCTACAAAATATCTAAGACATTTTATATCCTGCAAACGTATTAAACACACTCATTTACTGTTCTCTATAAATTTATACAAATTGTATCAGCATTAAGTTCAACCCATCTGCCACCAATTATGCTCAATACCAAAAAACACGCAAATATCCATTTTATGCAGATTTAGCCAATATACATATTTTTATTATGCTTTGTTTCAAGTATTTGTAAAAAATAAGTATCTCTTACCAAGAGATACTTTACATCATAATAATCGGGAAATATACTCGAGTTTTCGGAAGTTTGTTAAATAGCTATCTGTAAGTTGTTGATGTGCAACTTGATGGTATTTTACAGACCAAGTAAGATAATATCCTTTTGTGTAATTCGGTAATGGATAGCGATGCAATTCGCTGGTTTGTCCTTAACCATATTCCCGGTCCGGGTTCCTCCCGGATCTCAGCCGTTCGTCGGGCTGTTGACACTTTCAATAATCGCCATTTGGCTTGTATTGAACTCTTTGCTCCTACGATAGTTTCCGCATCCCGGATTGGAGACAGAATGGTCTGTTCGGAGAAACCTCTCACTTATCATTATGTGTTTGTTCGTGGCACTTATTCCGAGATAAAGTCCTTGTGTCAAGGTTCCAATGGTTTTTCTTTCGTTATAGATCATGGTGGCGGCAGTCGCTATGCCACGGTAAGTGACCGTAGCATGGCAGATTTTATGACTATTGCCCGCGCTTGTCGCAACACGTTGCCTTTCTTCCCGCTTGACAGTGTAGACCTCGAATCCGGGGATCTTGTGGAGGTTGTAGACGGACCTTTTGCCGGACTTGTCGGCTATTTTATTCCCCGTAACAAAAGTGTCCGTGGCAATATAATGATTCAGGTTTCACAGAATCTTGGCACGGTTGCTTATGACATACATGCAGGCTATGTCCGTGTCCTGGAATTTTCGAAGAGTTCACGCCGTGGTTATGACCAGATCGATGCCTTTGTGCCAAAACTATACGGCATATTGCGTCATCATTCGGATGGTGCTCCGTTGACAACCCGCGAGATCGCTGTTCTTACCGTTTTCCATCGTCGCATGTCGTCTGCGCGTCTCGGCGACCGCAAGGTAGAGGCAAAACTCACCGCTATCCTTTATGCCGTAAGTCGCCTGCTTGGCGACAGGGCAGGAGAAGAGGATTTTTATAAGCGCTACATGAAGCTTGCCGACTCTGTTACTTCTCCTGTTACAAAATCGTTTATCTCTCTTGTTTTTTCTATCGTTGATGGTGACAGGGAAGAATATGCACGTGGAGTAGCGTCTCTTCCTCCATGTGAGCCGAAAGAGTCATGCGCACTCGCGCTTTTGCGTGAGGAATATGACTACCATAATATTAAGAATAATATCGGATGACTTGTGACTTGTTGATCGCATTACCGGATCAGCGATGTGTCGATTTTAGCGATGGCTTTGCAGTCGGTGATTTCACGCATCTTCTATTATCCCTCTTGCAATGCGGATGCGAGTGTATCCCTAAGGTTACAGGACTTCGTAACCATGTTTCGACATGGTTGCGCACTGTCAAGTCGGATGCATGCCTGATACCCTCCCAAGGTATTGTTCCGGCACTTGAAGGCTTCGACATTCTGCACCGTCTTTTCTATAAAGAGGCAGCACCAGTAGGTTTTATTGGCGGATGTTATCTTCGCGCATTTGAAGCCCGTATCAGTGGAAATATAGAGGTTGACGAGTCTGCGCTTTTCAGTGCCGTCTCGAACCGGATTCGTCTTCACGATCATAATTTCTATGGCATGCCTCTACATTGGTATTCCGATATCCTCGAACGCTTGCATCGGGAGTTCCGCAGGCAAGGCGATTTCAATGGAGTATCCCTTTCCACTATCCTTGACAGGGTACGTCTTCTTTTGGGTGAAGATCTCTATGCATTCGAAGGTCGGCATCAGGAAGCTTTCAAGTCTTGGCTTGCCGCAAGTTATCTCCCTTCTGTTACGGATATGACTTCTGTTGAAGATAACGCAGAGACATTGCGTTCTAAATTGCATTTCCTGCGTAGTGCCTATCCTTGGCTTTCGCCAGATGACCAAAGGCTTGTCGCCAACCTCGAACAGCGTATCATCCATCTCCTCTCCGATTGTCAGGATTTATCGGATATCGCCCGCCAGGCATATTCGCTTGACATGAAGCTCCTGGGTATTGGAAATTAATGTTTTGAAAATTAATTTGGTCTTTTATGGCATCAATTAAAGGAAACATTGTACTTAATGGAATAAATACTGTGACAAGCATTTTGTTCCCTATGGTTACGTTTCCATATGCTGCGAGAGTGTTGCTTCCAGATGGCATCGGTGCTGTAAATTTTCTTAATTCAATAATCGGTTATATTGTTCTTTTAACCAGTGTCGGCATTCCTTTATATGCTGTTAAAGAAATTGCCAAGTATCGTGATGACAAAGTCTTGAGAGATAAAACCACGGTTGAAATTCTCATACTCAGTTCTATCCTTTGTCTAATCGGATATATCGGAGTCTGGTTTCTTGCTGAATATATTCCACGGATACACCAACAGATTTCACTTTTCTATATTCTTAGTCTTACAATAGTGTTCAATGCTATTGGTGTCAATTGGTTTTATCAGGGAATTGAAGATTTTAAATTCATAACATATCGGGCAATAGCCATACGTATATTGTCCACTTCGTTTCTTTTCATATTTGTAAAAAGTCCGGATGACATTCTCGTATACGGAGCTATAACTGTAGGTGCGACTGTTGGCAATAACTTTATCAACTTTATTCATCTGCGTAAATACATTGATATTGCAGCGATTCGCATTCAAGAACTTGAAATAGCCAGGCATGTCAAGCCAGCACTTCATGTATTTATCCTTAACCTTATCATCAGCCTTTATGTGCAGCTCAACACGATAATGCTTGGTTTTATGAGCGGAGATAAAGCCGTAGGGTATTTTACTGCAGGTACGAAGATTTCTCATATAGGTCTCGTGCTGATTTCATCGGTCGGTATAGTATTGTTACCTCGCTGTTCTAATCTTCTTCAGAAAGGTGATAACAAAGGATTTGCTAACGTAATCAATAAATCGTCGCGTCTGACGGTTGCCTTGTCGCTTCCAATGATTATTGGTCTGATGATTCTGTCAACACCGATAACATTGATATTCTGTGGCAAAGAGTATATTGACTCAATCCCCGTACTTTATCTAAATGCGCCTGTAATACTTCTTATTGGATTAACAAACGTTATGGGGATTCAAGTTCTGTATCCTAAGGACAAGGTGAATATTGTGATTTGGAGTGTGGCTGGCGGAGCCATTATCAATGTGATATTTAATCTTATTTTCATTCCAGACAATGGTGCTACCGGAGCGGCTATTGCAACACTGATTGCTGAAATGGTAGTCTTTGTTCTACAAGCAGTTTTGGGAAGGCGGTATTTCCCTTTTCATTGGCGTGATATATTTAAACCATCATATTTTTTATCTGCTTTTCTGATGGGTTTGGCAGTATGGGTAATATCAACAAATATAACGGATATAATAGTGTCTATTACTCTAAGTATTGCATCCGGTATCGTAACATATTCACTAAGTCTGTTCCTAATGAAGGATGACCTTTTTAATGATATGCTCCGTCTGTCAGGATTTAATAAATTGCTAAAGCATCATTAATATACAAGGTTATTGTGAAACAATTTGATTATCTCATAGTTGGTTCCGGGCTTTTCGGGGCTACGTTTGCCCATCTGGCATTTAAACGGGGTAAGCGGTGCTTGGTTATTGACAAACGCTCTCATGCGGGCGGAAATATCTACTGTGAAGAGATTGAGGGTATCAATGTACATAAGTACGGGGCACATATCTTTCATACATCTGACCGTAAGGTATGGGATTTTGTCAACTCCATTGTGCCTTTCAATCGCTATACCAACTGCCCAGTTGCACAGGCACCCAATGGAAAGCTATACAATCTGCCGTTCAACATGAACACTTTTTATCAGATGTGGGGAGCCAAGACACCCTCCGAAGCGCAGGCTTGTCTTGACGAACAAAGGCGTGATGCGGTAGAGCGTATGGCGGCAGAGGGTATCACGGAGCCTCGTAATCTGGAAGAGCAGGCATTGACTCTCATTGGTCGTGATATCTATGAGCAACTTATTAAAGGATACACTGAGAAGCAATGGGGGCGTCCTTGTGCGGAACTGCCGGCATTTATCATTCGTCGCCTTCCTGTGCGCATGACCTATGATAATAATTATTTCAATGATTCATACCAAGGCATTCCAATCGGTGGATATAATCG
>CAMYSW010000144.1:0-6576 GCA_947297425.1 uncultured Porphyromonadaceae bacterium | reverse complement strand
CGGTTATCTTACACGCCGTCTGGTAGACGTTGCTCATGACGTTATCATCAATGAGGAGGATTGTGGAACACTCCGCGGTCTTGTCTGCACGGAGATAAAGAATAATGAGGAAGTTGTGGCTTCTCTCAGCGAGCGTATTCTCGGACGAGTGTCCGTTCATGATATAGTTGACCCGTATAATCCCGATGACATCATAGTTCATGCGGGAGAGGAGATCACTGAGGCTATTGCAGAAAGGATTGAGAAATCACCGATAGAGTCCGTTGAAATCCGTTCGGTTCTTACTTGTGAATCCAAGAAGGGTGTGTGTGCGAAATGTTATGGTCGTAACTTGTCTACCCATCGCATGGTTCAGAAGGGTGAGGCTGGCGGCGTTATTGCCGCCCAGTCGATTGGTGAGCCGGGTACTCAGCTTACACTCCGTACGTTCCACGTCGGTGGTGTCGCCGGTAACGTTACAGCCGTGAAGGATGTGACTTCACGTTATGAAGGTAAGCTTGAAATAGATGAACTCCGCACGGTCAAGGATTCCGATGGTGTTGATATCGTGGTAGGCCGTATGGCTGAGCTTCGTATCATCGAGCCTAAATCGGGTATCGTGTTGATGAATGCCAATATACCTTACGGATCGAAGCTTTTCTTCCATGATGGAGACATTGTGAAATCCGGAGATATGATCTGCGAATGGGACCCCTTCAATGCCGTTATCGTATCGGAAGAGGGTGGTAAGGTTCGTTTCGAGAATGTAGAGGAGGGTATCACATACCGTGTAGATACCGATGAGGCTACTCAACTCCGTGAGAAGATCATGATCGAAAGCAAGGACCGCACGAAGATTCCGGCTGCTCAGGTATATGATGCCTCAGGAGAACTGATTCGCAGTTATTCACTGCCTGTAGGTGCTCATCTCCTTATAGATGACGGAGACCAGTTGAAGCCCGGTCAGGTATTCGTGAAAATACCTCGCGCTGCAGGTTCTGCAGGTGACATCACCGGTGGTCTTCCACGAGTTACCGAGCTGTTCGAAGCGCGTAACCCGTCGAATCCGGCAGTTGTCAGCGAGATTGACGGAGAGGTTAAGTTCGGCAAGATCAAACGCGGTAACCGCGAGATCAGCGTTACCAACAAACTTGGCGAAGAGAAGAAATATCTCGTGCCATTGTCGAAGCAGATTCTTGTTCAGGAGAATGACTATGTACGTGCCGGAACACCGCTTTCAGATGGTGCAATCACTCCGAGCGATATCCTAAATATCAAAGGTCCGACTGCAGTTCAGGAATATATCGTGAATGAAGTTCAGGATGTATATCGCATGCAGGGTGTTAAGATCAACGACAAGCATTTTGAAGTTATCGTGCGCCAGATGATGCGTAAGGTTAATATCCTTGATCCGGGTGACACACGTTTCCTTGAGCAGCAGATTGTTGACAAGCGCGAATTTATGGAGGAGAATGATAACATCTGGGGCAAGAAGGTGATCACCGATGCCGGTGACAGCCAGACATATCTTGCCGGTCAGATCATCACAGTCCGCAAGCTTCGCGATGAGAACTCGTCGCTTAAGCGTAAGGACCTCCGCACCATGACAGTGCGTGATGCAGTTCCCGCAACGTCAGAACAGATACTTCAGGGTATCACGCGTGCGGCACTCCAGACATCAAGCTTCATGTCTGCAGCTTCCTTCCAGGAGACCACGAAGGTTCTCAATGAGGCGGCTATCAACGGAAAAACCGATACGCTTGAGGGTATGAAGGAGAATGTGATCTGCGGTCACTTGATCCCTGCGGGTACAGGTCTTCGTGAGTACAACAAGATTGTTGTTGCAAACAAAGAGGAACTTGCAGCACTTCAGGTAACTGACGATCCAGACACCGTTCTCGACTCCGAAGTAGTCGAGATGGAAAAGAACGAGAAGTAAAATAATGTGCTGAAAATTAAAAGGCTCCGGATGCTATTTAGCGTCCGGAGCCTTTTTTATGATATACGGATGATTTTCTTAATTTGGAGTGTAATATAGACATTTATGCTATTTTTTTGGGGGGATCTGGAGAATTGAGGGATACAGTTACACTAATTGAGGCTGACAAAAGTGGTTATCGAGCGGCGTGGGAGAATTACGTTGGAGAGGTTTTTATGGATGCCGACGAGGCTCAATGATTCGTTATTGTTGTCGGATGTGCGGTATTGGTTCCATACTGATCCTTTTAAACCTTCGATGGTTGTTTCCCGGTCTTTTTCTCCATAGTTTATTATGACAACAACATAATTACCATCTTTATTTCTATATGCGGAGCACATAAGTCCGTATGGATCAGAGGCACTGTCTAAATCTGTCCGGTTGTCGCGGGTAACATTAAGACGTATTGCTCCCGGGCGTATGAAACGGCTATAGTTGCCTAATGCCCATAAAAGTTTGGAATCGACTACAGTGTCTGTTTTTGTATCAGGCGTCCTGTATTGGAAAAGTAGACCGTCTTTGTAGTTTCCACCTACCGCGCGCCACCATTGCCAGCTTCGTGCTTCTGCAAAAACGAGATCGTGGTGTATTACGCGGGCTACGTATAGAGCTGTTTTCATCGTGCGGTCATAACCATGTCCGCCACCTATCTCTTCGTCATTGCCCATTATGCAGACTTCGCTTTGCCATAAATCCACATCATATTTCTTCAATGTGTCGCGTAAAGATTTCCGGCATTCCTTCATATAGTCCACTGGGGTATTTGTCCAGTAACTATGCCCTGCAACCAAACGCGGAAGCGATTTAAGGTCACCGACATAGGCGGTGCTGTCTTGCGAAAAGAAAGACTGGATCTGATATCCTCTTTCAGAATCAGTTTCATGCACGGACATCAAGCACCTATAGTCTGAAGATTCGGGAATAATTATTTGGGTGCCTATTCTTCTTGATTGCAGTTCCGAATCAAGAATACGCGCCAAGCGGGCTATCTCATATTTTGTTGCCGGTGTTCCCTCCTGTTTAGGACCTTGCCAGTTCCAATGACCGTCGGGTTCATTTACCGGTGAAATATAGTCAAGGTGTATGCCGTCATGCTTCTTTAACCCCACAATAACGTCAGCCATGAAACGGGCAAAATCATGATACATGTCTTCCTTAAGATTGTATCTCCCACCTCTGCCGGTGTTTGTTGCGAGTCCGTTTTCAGTATAATATACCGGTGGTGAATTGAGGAAGCCGAGGAGCTTAGGGACTCCATATTTTTTTGCAAGTTTGAGGAAAATGCGTTGTCCTGTCTGCCGGTTCCAATCATATGAGCCGTCAGGATTCATAAAACACTCTGTGCGGGTGCCGTGGTTTATATGGCTGCTGTCGCCTTGCTCCACGCTTCCGGCACCAATGTTGAAACGCCATATGCTGAGTCCTATGCCTTCGGGGTTTCCTTTTGCATCAACGCCTTGGCTGAAAAGTAATTTAGCTATGTCCTCACGTGTTTGCTCCGGTATCTCGCCGATAAACCTCATGCTCCAGGCGTCTGAGGCTCCGAAACAGTCTATTTGTTGGCATGTATCTGTAGGATTTATCTTGAAGATGCTTGACTGTTGTGCAGATATTGAAAATGAAGTCAAAGCAGATAGGATTAAAAGTATTTTTTTCATGAGTGACGATTATCGTTTTCGTATTAAAAATATCAATAGAATAGCTGCTGCCGCAATTGCAGCGCAAATTAACCACCATATTGATTCGAATCTCATAGCCGTTACAATCAGGAAATATACAAAATAACAGTCATCGGCATAAGAAAGGAATTTGCTGGTCTGTATCTGCTTTGTTTTCCCGGTCCAATACCATAAGGTATATATTACACCGGCAATGAGGAATGAGATACAGCATATTACGGGTATAATACTGGTATTTATAAAATCAAAGGACATAATTGATAGGAACATGCCTATCATAAGTATATTCATAGCAGCACTTTCATAAAACGCGTGCAGTTTGGGATGTCTCGCAGAATAAATGGAAGTCATAAGTCAACGGTGGAATTAAAATATATTAACAAATATAAAACTGATATTTCAGATATGCAATTATTTAGGTGATTATTTTGTTTTTTTTCTTATTGTTTAGTTATTGATGGAATTGCAGGAGGGGTGTTGGCAATAGATAATGTTTTTTCTTCGTTTAAATAAGTAAATAACAAAAACTACTGCTCGATTAAATCAAACAAAACAATGAGAAGAAATATAGGAATCGTGTTGATGTCGGTGTTGATTGCGCTGACTGCTTTTTATGTTGATGCACAGACCGCAGAATTTAATGTAGCCACTTATAACATCAGGCAACTTAACAAGGACGATGACCGGAATGGTAACGGCTGGTCACGTCGATGTCCTGTGGTGGCATCGGTAATAAAGTTTCATGATTTTGATATTTTCGGCACTCAGGAAGGTTTTAAATCTCAGCTTGAAGAATTAAAGGCATCGCTTCCCGGTTATGAATATATTGGTGTAGGGCGTGATGATGGTAAAGAAGAAGGGGAGCATTCCGCGATTTTTTATAATATGGATCTTTTCGAGGTTGTGGATCATGGTGATTTTTGGCTTTCCGAGACTCCGGATATGCCCGGTCTTGGATGGGATGCCGCATGTGTGCGGATATGTAGCTGGGGCAAGTTCCGTCATAAGCTATCCGGTAAGGAATTTCTTTACTTTAACCTTCATATGGATCATGTCGGGAAAAAAGCGAGAGTTGAGAGTGCGCGATTAGTTATGAATAAAATGGAAGATATAGACTCAGGATGTCCGGTGTTGCTGTCCGGTGATTTCAATGTAGATCAGACGCATGACTCTTATGCCGCTCTGGTGAGTTCCGGAAAGCTTAAGGATGCCTATTCTGCCGCAGAATTTGTTTATGCTCCCAACGGCACTTTCAATAGTTACAAGGCAGATGGCTTCACCACCAGCCGTATCGACCATATCTTTGTATCTCCAGATATAAAGGTTTTAAAATATGGAGTGTTGACTGATACTTACCGCACTGAAGAGGGTGCTTCCGACACTAAGGCTACCGATGCACCTCGGGAGATAACGCTGCAAAAATATGTAGCGAGAACTCCGTCTGATCACTTCCCCGTAAAAATACGTATTTCCATAGATTGATTACCAATCCGAATATGCCATAAAGAAAAAAGAAAGTGCCTCATAAAACCGAAAACTGAAAACTGAAAACTGAAAACCGAAAATATATAAATGGTAATTTTTTATTAATTTTGCATAAACACACATAATATACATAATAATGAAACGGTTTTTATTTGCCATGTATATGGCATTGTTTGCGCTTTTTGGAGCGCAAGCCAACACTTATGAATCTGATAATCCGATGGCTGACGCGAATGCCATGGTGACTGTCGGCAACGCGCGGTTCACGGTGCTTACACCGAGAATGATCCGTATGGAATGGAGCGAAGATGGAAAATTTGAAGACCGGAAATCGCTCACGTTCGTAAATCGTAATCTTGACGTGCCTAAATTTAAAGTGTCAAAAAAAGGTAACAGGACTACTGTCACAACAGATTTCCTCACCTTGCGCTACACTGACGACGGCACAAAATTTAATGATAAGAATCTTGAGGTCCGGATAAAGAATGGCAAGAAACAGACTATCTGGCATCCCGGAATGAAAGATGAAGGAAACCTTCTCGGAACATGCCGCACTCTTGACGGAGCTGACGGATATAAACTTAAGAGAGGTCCATTAGAGCAGGGAATAATTTCCAGGAGCGGATGGTCGCTAATCGATGATAGCAAGAATCAGCTTCTTGCTCCGGATAATTCTCACTGGAAAGAGTGGGTGACCGTACGTCCTGATGGGGAACGTCAGGATTATTACATGTTTGCCTATGGGAATGATTACAAACAGGCTTTGGCTGATTATCAGAAAGTGGCAGGAAAAGCACCGCTTCCTCCTAAATACACTTTCGGATATTGGTGGAGCCGTTATTGGCAATATTCCGACAGTGAGTTCAAGGATCTTGTGGATAAACTCAAATCTATGGATATTCCAATCGATGTGCTTATTGTGGATATGGACTGGCATGACACGTTCGGACTCAAGTCAAAAAATTCCGCAAAAGACGAATATGGTCAGAGAATAGGCTGGACGGGTTATACATGGCAGAAAGAATTGTTCCCTAATCCGTCAAACTTCTTGAAATGGGTGAAAAAAGAAAACCTCAAGACGGCTCTTAACCTTCATCCTGCATCCGGAATCCAGCCATACGAAGAGGCTTATAAAGATTTTGTCAAGGATTACAATTGGCAGGACACAACCAAGAGCGTGCCTTTCCATATTGATGAAACAAAGTGGGCGGACTCTTATTTCAAGACCGTATTGGAACCTATGGAGCGTGAAGGTGTGGATTTCTGGTGGCTTGACTGGCAGCAGTGGGTAGAATCAAAGTACACCCCCGGTCTTTCCAACACCTTCTGGCTAAATCATGTATTCTTTAATCATGCCAAAGAGAACGACAACAATGAGCGTCCTTTCATATATCACAGGTGGGGAGGTCTCGGAAGCCATCGCTATCCCCTTGGTTTCTCCGGTGATACCTATAT
>CAMYSW010000143.1:0-6636 GCA_947297425.1 uncultured Porphyromonadaceae bacterium | reverse complement strand
CTCCTGCTGTGTACCGACAGCAAAGATTTTTTCTCGGCGCAGCAAATCTTCCTGCTGCTTGCCCTCCCATCACAATCTTTCGTAGCGGTAGAGCCACTCGGTATTTCGCAGGTTCTCGTTGTCCTTGTAGAGATGGAAACAACCTATGCCGAGGCCGACAGCGATAAGCAATAGGACTCAGGCAACGGCATAAACCCATTGGGGGATTGCCGCCCAGATAGCACCGTTGACGATGCTATACATCCGGTCGTTGAGACGCTTTGCCGACTCGTTGAACTGACTGGTCTGACTTGCGAACTCGTTTCAGCACCGTTCAAACGGGCGTGTCACAGGTAACTTTATAGGTAACTCGCACAATTTGGGTTAAATGAAAATCGCTAATAATCTATAAATTAGACTATTAGTGATTTTGGAGGTGGTGCCACCAGAACTTGACAAACAGCCACGATATTGGAAAAATTCGATAGAGGTGTACTATGCTGTTGTCATGGTAGTGGCTATAGCATTGGTAATATTCTAAAACAGATATGTCAGGACTCTTGAGTTCTGACATATCTGTTTTAATGGTTTGTAGGTGTATTAGAGAAGAGATTTGAGTTTTGCCTCAAGGTCTTCTAATGTCACGAGACCTACACTGCGGTCAACGACTTCGCCACCTTTGAAGAAGAGCACAGTAGGTATGCTGCGGATACGGTTTTCTGCAACAACTTCATCATGCTCATCGATGTTGAGTTTGCCGATAATGGCGTTGTCGCCATATTTTTCTGCGAGTTCCTCAACTACGGGACCGAGTTTCATACATGGACCGCACCATGTAGCCCAAAAATCGATCACTACTACTTTTCCTGACTCGATAGCCTCTTTGGCTGTCTGATCTGTAAATTGAATTGCCATTATTTATGATTATATTAAAAAATTATGGGACAAATTAGATTTTATCATTCATTAGAGTGTTGAAATCTTGAACCTGAGTCCGAAATCGTTTAGGGTGTCCATCAGTTCTCGGGTTATCGGCATTTTCTTGCGTGAATGAACCCTTATGGATTGCCTTGATTCCGGATCAAATATATCAAAATATAAATCACCTTTGCGATCATTGTCCGGAATCTGTTCCAATGCCGTGAAAAAATCGCGGTTGTCGTATTTAAAGTTCATGTATACCAACACTCCGTTAGCTATATTTCCTTTTTTCGATTCAAGAGAAGACACTTCTTCAATCTGTATGTCTGTGCGCTCCGGATTGAAGCGTCCGGGAACTATATTTATTTTGACGAATGTAGGTTCTCCTACGCGGAATTTGTCTTTATGTTGGTTATGATTCAAACCGAAAAGGGCTATTTCTGTCTTGCCGGTAAAATCTTCCAGTTCAACTATCGTAAATTCGTTTCCTTTCCTTGAAGTTTTCAGTGTTACCTTTGTTACAAGACCACCCATGGTAATTTTACAAGGTGTATTCTGCTTGTCCTTAAATTGCTCACATGGGGTGTTACAGCCATAAGTTAATTCCATGTAATATGGATCAAGGGGGTGCGCGGAGAGATACATCATCACCATCTCTTTCTCCTTTTCAAGGATTGCGAGGCGATCCCATGGCTCAACATCCGGATATGGCGGTTTGTTAGTCTCTATGGGTTCCATATCTCCAAAGAGACTCATCTGGAGAGAATTTTTGTCGTTCTGTATATTCTGGCCGTATTTCACAAGAAGGTCGGTATATGTTGAATCGAACATCGGATGCACAAAAATCTCACGTTGAAGATTGAAGCAGTCGAATGCGCCTGCCATAGCAAGGTTTTCTATAGCGCCCCTGTTGCATGCCGACAGATTCACCCTTTCAATGAAATCATAAATATCTTTGAATGCCCCATTATTTTCTCTTTCAGATATGATGGCACTCACGGCGTTTACGCCAACACCTTTGACTGCAGCTAATCCAAAACGGATTTCTCCCTTCTGGTTGACACCGAAACGCTCTACCGACTCGTTGATATCCGGTCCTTTTACAGTAATGCCCATACGCTTGCATTCATCCATGAACTTACGGAGTTTGTCAGCCGCCGTAAGGTTGCGACTCAACACTCCCGCCATATATTCGGCAGGGTAGTGGGCCTTAAGGTATGCGGTCTGGTATGCTACCCAGCTATAACACGTAGCATGACTTTTATTGAAGGCATAAGAGGCGAATTTTTCCCAGTCAGCCCATATTTTTTCAAGAGCCTGTTCGGGGTGCCCATTCTTCATTCCCTGCTCCATGAATTTCTTCTTAAGCTTCATCATCTTGTCGATCTGCTTTTTACCCATAGCTTTTCGAAGCATGTCAGATTCGCCACGGGTGAAGCTGGAAAGAAGGCGAGACAAGAGCATCACCTGCTCCTGATACACGGTGATGCCATATGTTTCCTCAAGATATTGGGACATGATGGGAATATCGTAAGTGATCGGCTCATCGCCATGCTTACGCCTGATAAAGGATGGGATATAATCCATCGGTCCCGGACGATAGAGGGCGTTCATCGCAATAAGGTCTTCAAACTTTGAAGGTTGAAGTTCTCGTAGCGATTTCTGCATACCTTCGGACTCGAACTGGAACGTAGATGTAGTGTTGCCCTTGCAATATAACTCGAACGTTTCCTTGTCATCAAGCGGAATATGATCTATATCCACATCAATTCCACGTGTGTGTTTGATGTTTGCCAATGCTTCCTTGATGATAGATAGCGTTTTGAGACCAAGAAAGTCCATCTTTATAAGGCCGGTTTCTTCGATCACACTACCTTCGTATTGGGTTGAAATCACTTTTGTGCCATCTGCGTCAGCAGCCATTGACACCGGCACCCAATCGGTTATGTCATCCCTACATATGATGACACCACAGGCATGAATGCCTGTTCCCCGGATATTACCCTCTAACTGCTCTGCATATTTCATTGTCTCACGAATACCTTCATTGGCATTCTCTTTTTCTGCAGCAAACTCTTTATTATAAAGAAGACAGTTTTTGAAATTTATTTTTGGTGTTTTACCATTAACCTCGGGCAACCGGTCCGGCACAAGTTTCGCGAGCCTGTTGGCTTCAGGCAATGGCACTTCAAGCACTTTGGCAACGTCTTTTATTGCCATTTTTGTTGCCATTGTCTGATATGTAATGATATGTGCAACCTTCTCCTCACCATATTTCTCGGTCACATATTTCAACACTTCGTAACGTCCGTCGTCATCAAAGTCTACATCAATATCAGGGAGGGATATACGGTCCGGATTAAGGAAACGCTCGAAAAGCAGATCATATTTAATAGGGTCTATCTGGGTGATGCCAAGACAATATGCCGCCGCGCTTCCGGCGGCAGATCCACGTCCGGGGCCGATGCTTACACCAAGTTTCTTACGACCCGTGTTGATGAAATCCTGCACAATAAGGAAGTATCCCGGGAATCCCATGGTCTTCATGATGTAAAGCTCGAATTTCAAACGTTCCTTAACATCTTCAGGAAGAGGATTGCCGTAACGCTCCAATGCGCCTTCCATAGTCAGTTTTTCAAGATAATCAGCCTCGAATTTTATACGATACAATTTATCATATCCTCCGAGCCGATCAATTTTCTTTTTAGCCTCATCTTCAGAAAGAACCACATTCCCGTTCTCGTCTTGGGTAAACTCGTCAAAAAGCTCCTTTTCAGTGATGCGTGAGCGATATTCTTCTTCTGTTCCAAACTCTTTAGGAATGTCGAAGAAGGGCATAATGGGGGCATGGTTGAGTGTGTAGAATTCAATTTTGTCAAGAATCTCCTTAGTGTTGTCAATTGCTTCCGGAATATCCTTGAAAATTCCCCGCATCTCTTCTGTTGTCTTCAGCCATTCCTGCTTCGTGTAATGAAGGCGCGGTTCATAGAAAGATTTCTGCATGGAGACACATATGAGTCTGTCATGAGCCTCAGCATCGTCTTCAAATGTGAAATGCACGTCATTAGTGGCTATAATTTTTATGCCATGTTTGCGTGCAAATTTGATAAGGTGCTCGTTAACCTTTGTCTGCTCCACAAACACATCTCGGTTTGCATTCTCTTTGAATGTTTCATGACGCTGAAGTTCAATATAATAGTCTTCTCCGAAAGTTTCTTTATACCATAATATACGCTCTTCAGCCTTGTCAAGATCTCCATGCATGATGAACTGAGGAACTTCCCCTCCGAGACATGCAGAACACACAATCAAACCCTCCCGGTGAAGGGCAAGCTCGCTACGGTCGGTGCGTGGTTTATAATAGTAGCCTTCGGTCCACGCCTTGCTGACAAGTTTTACGAGGTTATGATATCCGACACTGTTTTTAGCAAGAACTATAAGGTGATAGCCATTGTCAGTCTTATCTTTCTTGTCGGTCATCTTTTCCCTTGCCACATACATCTCACACCCGATGATTGGCTTGAATTTTTCATCATCAGGCTTACCGGAGTTTTTCTTTTCAACGTAATTGAAAAACTCCTTGATGCCAAACATATTGCCATGATCGGTTAGGGCGATTCCCTGCTGTCCGTCGGCAATTGCCTTGTCAACGAGTTCGGGGATGGTTGCCTTCCCGTCGAGAAGGCTATATTGCGAATGCACGTGAAGATGCGTGAATGGGATATTGCTCATGATGTGATGACTGCTTCCGAAAGTTCAAAAGCGAATGCAAAGATAACACATGATAGCAATTTTTCCAATCCAATCTACCAAATAATTTATCATATTTTTCATCTTGTGTCGATCCAGTGTCGACCGTCATTCAAGATGTGCAACATGTTGTCAATGTGTTAATGGCTTCTAAATACAGAGGAGTTCATGATTTATGTTGCATAATATGTGTAAAATAATTTGTAAGATTGAGAATAGTTCTTAATTTTGTAAAAAATATGAATAAAAAATTCACCATGAATAACAACAGGATACTTCTTGATGCAGAATGGCCTGAAATGCCATCGTTTAAAGAGGGTATACGTCGTGCTCCGGACCGGGGCTATACGCTGACACCCGAAAAAACAAGAACAGCATTAAAAAATGCGTTGCGTTATCTTCCAAAAGAACTTCATGAGAAAGCCGCCCCTGAGTTTCTCGAAGAGCTGCGAACGCGCGGCAGAATATACGCATACCGATTCCGTCCGGAAGGGGATCTTGCTGCAAAACCGATAGATGAATATAAAGGTAAATGCACTGAGGGTAAGGCTTTCCAGGTAATGATCGATAATAACCTCTGTTTCGACATAGCACTCTATCCTTATGAACTCGTGACATATGGAGAGACCGGACAGGTGTGTCAGAACTGGCTTCAATATCGTTTGATCAAGAAATATCTTGAAGAATTGACCGATGAACAGACCTTGGTTATTGAGTCTGGTCATCCGTTAGGACTTTTTCCTTCGAAGAAAGATGCCCCAAGGGTAATAATCACAAATGCGATGATGGTCGGTCTGTTTGACAATCCCCATGACTGGCATGAAGCCATGCAGATAGGAGTGGCAAACTATGGACAGATGACTGCCGGTGGCTGGATGTATATTGGTCCGCAAGGTATCGTTCATGGAACTTTCAATACGCTTCTTAATGCGGGGCGCATGAAACTTGGAGTTCCTCAGGACGGGGATCTTCGCGGTCATCTATTCGTTTCATCCGGCTTGGGAGGAATGAGCGGTGCTCAGCCCAAGGCTGCTGAGATTGCCGGGGCTGCTGCAATCATTGCGGAAGTGGACCTATCCCGTATCATGACACGCAAGAACCAGGGATGGGTGGCAGAAATTACAGACAATATAGAGGATGCTTTCCGAATGGCTGAAGAAGCAATGGAACGCAAGGAGCCTATATCTATCGCATACCACGGAAATGTGGTTGATTTGCTTGAATACGCAGTAAAAAATAATAAGGTGATAGAGCTTCTCAGTGACCAGACTTCTTGTCATGCAGTTTATGAAGGAGGGTATTGCCCTGCCGGAATAACTTTTGAAGAACGCACAAAACTGCTACATGATAATCCTGCACGTTTCCGTGAACTGATTGACGAAACATTGCGCCGTCATTATGAGGCAATAAAGTCTCTGACTTCGAGAGGAACATATTTCTTTGATTATGGCAACTCATTCATGAAGGCGATATATGACGCCGGTGTCAAAGAGATCTCAAAAAATGGAATTGACGAGAAAGACGGTTTTATATGGCCATCGTATGTAGAGGACATTATGGGCCCGATGCTTTTCGATTATGGTTATGGCCCGTTCCGTTGGGTATGTCTCAGCGGGAAGCATGAAGATCTCGTAAAGACAGACCATGCAGCTATGGATTGCATTGATCCCAACCGGAGAGGACAGGATCGTGACAACTATAATTGGATTCGTGATGCAGAAAAGAATGCTATGGTTGTTGGCACTCAGGCTCGTATCCTTTATCAAGATGCGATGGGGCGTTTGAAGATTGCATTGCGTTTCAATGAAATGGTTCGCAATGGTGAGGTAGGTCCCATCATGCTTGGCCGTGATCATCATGATGTCAGCGGAACAGACTCCCCATTCCGCGAAACGTCAAATATCAAAGACGGTTCTAACGTTATGGCAGACATGGCTGTTCAGTGTTTTGCCGGCAATTGCGCCCGCGGCATGGGTCTTGTTGCTC
>CAMYSW010000142.1:0-6646 GCA_947297425.1 uncultured Porphyromonadaceae bacterium | reverse complement strand
CTTAAGGGCTGCACGATATTCCTCCTCATTGTGAACCTTGTCAGCACCGAACACCATGTCAAAAAATTCCTGGTTGTGTTCAGCCGGTTTAAGGACGATGATCTCCTTAACCTCCATATTGAAGTCCCCCTTATGAGCATCAACCTCTTCTTTGCTAATGTTCAACATTGAAGACATTTCTGTGGCATTCGCATCGCATGTGGCAGCAGGATTGAACTTAACGATGTCACCAACCTTCTTGCCCATGAAAAGCTCGCGCTGCTCTTCGCTTTTGAAATATTGCGGAGAAACGATACCGTTCTCAACAACCACACCGTCCTCTTTGGGCTGACCGTTCTCATCAAGCTCAGTGATAACACCTTTGACGAGTGCTGTTGCGTCAACTGCCTCACCGGATTCCTGTTTGCCGAAACGACGTGAGAACTGTTGATCCTGGTTATCGATCATTTCATCTGAAACAATGATGTTATAATAAGGAACATGAAGATCTTTGTTTACGTGGGTATCAAATTCAGGAGCGATACCAACTTTAAACTTCAAAGTGAAGTCTGAAGCCTCGATGCTAAATTCTTCATTCTGTTGAGGAACAGGATTGCCGAGAACATGAAGTTTATTCTCCTTTATATAATCAAACAAGGCATTGCCTACCTCTTTATTGATGATATCATATTTCACGGCTGCGCCATATTTCTTCTGGATAAGGCCTGCTGGAACATGACCGGGACGGAAGCCGGGTTCCGCATGGTTCTTGCCGATCTGTTTGAGTTGTTTCTTTACTTTGTCGGCATAATCCTTTTCTTCAAGAGTGACGGTAACTTCACCGTTCACCTCGTCGATCTTGGCATAATCTATTTTCATTTCCTAAATATATTATTAAACTTTTTCCAAATTATTCAATTCAAGATGCAAAATTATAAAAATAAATGTTGCTATGCAAATAAGTGCAAGGAAAGCACATCTAAGAATAGAACTTAGTGAAGACTTTAACCGCGTCCACATGATCGGACACTCCTGCTGTCTCCCGCGCCGAATGCATAGCCCATATCGCGTTGCCCATGTCGACACCTCGTATATCGAATTGAGCCGAAGATATGTTGCCAAGAGTCGACCCCCCGGCAACGTCCGCATGATTCACGAAATACTGACAGTTGACCCCGGCTTCACGACATAACTGAGCGAATACAGCCGCTCCATTGGCGTCAGTCATATATTTGCAGTTGGCATTTATCTTTATAACCGGACCGCCCCCGATGACGGGATGATTCGTAGGATCATATTTTTCATTATAGTTAGGATGCCATGCATGAGCATCATCTGCAGAAATCATGAATGAATTTGCCAGTGCCATATATGTATTCTGGGCATCGTCTCCTTCCACAATCCTGACAATCCTGTCCATCGAGTCGCGCAGCACCGGAGATGCGGCTCCTTGCTTAGTGCCGGAGCCGGTCTCCTCATTGTCAAATATTGCCAGCACTCGCGTAGCCGCACACTTCTCTGGCGCGGAAAGCAATGCTTCCAGACCTGCAAACGCCATTGAGAGGTCGTCAATTCTTGCCGATTGTAAATATTCATTTGACATGCCGGCAAGCGATGATTTTTCAAATGGATAAAGGCATAGCTCATATTCAAGAATATCATCAGTAGAAATTCCTAAATTCTCCGCCAACATACATTTCACCACGCCTCCATTCCGTTTGAAAGCCTCAATCTTTTCTTTTGAAAAATATCCTACTACGGGCTTCATGTCTTTCTGGACGGAAAGCGGATTACCCTCATTAACACCGCGATTAAAATGTATAGCTAAATGAGGGATAGTTGCCACCGGCTTCTTCAAGTCTACAAGCATGGTACGAGGATGCAACGCATCATCACCTTTCACCATGACACGTCCGGAAATAGAAAGTGGTCGATCAAACCAGGTGTATAATATGCCTCCACCATATTTCTCGACATTCAGAGACACAACTCCACCTTCTCCATAGATCTCGGCATTCGGCTTTATCTTAAAACAAGGGCTGTCGCTATGCGCGGAAATGATATGAAAGCCCTCTTCACACATATTCCCCTCTCCTATTATAAACGCGAAAATAGCACTGTCATTTTTCTTCAGGAAATATTTGCCTCCGCGTTTGATTTCCCACCGATCCTCCTGACGGAGTTCGCGGAATCCGGAAGATATCAGTTCTCGTTCGATGGCAGCTACAGCCATAAAATTGCACGTGCCCTCATCGAGCCAGCTTAAAAGTCTCCTTATCATCTTTTGTATTTTTTACTAATTAACTTCAAGAAGGCTTATATCTTAAATTATTAAGCGCCCTCATTACATTGCAGAGAGTCTGCGACCAATATGCCTCAAAATTCTCCTTGCATTCCCGAAATGCACCGGGAGCATTCTCGCCCTCTGAATCTTTTACAACAGATATAAAATTATATAAAGGTTGGAAAATATCGGCTAAAGATTCAGAAACGGACGCCGCTATCGGAGTGTCACTATACTTCATGTCCTCTTCGAATGTTTCCAGAAATATGTCGTCTTCTCCAAAAACAGCTTCTGCATTGCGTCTCACGCTGTCATAGTAATCCTCATCTACATATGTGGGGAAATATTCAAACTCCGAGGCTCCGGCAACATCATCCATGTCAAGTTCGGAAAACTCGCAATAGATGCGCGGGAGAGTTCTGAGCATATCCTTGACAAAATCATCCCGTTCGATATCCCTGCAATTTTCCAGGGATGAACAATAGTCTGCAGCAAGCGCGGTTATTGACATAAGTCTTGACCGCAATTCTTCATCTTTCATTTAAATAAAGCCTATGTTTCAATATATAATCAAAAACCTCTCCTGGAAGAAAATAGTTGAGATTTTTTCCTTCTTTAACTGAATCCCTTACAAACGATGATGAAATCAAAGCCCGAGGAGCAGCATCCATAACTGTTACACCCGATGGCATGTCTTCCTTGCAAATATCATATCCGGGTCGGGGATATATGTATATTGAAAAGTCTCTGACAATTTTTTCCGAATCTCGCCACTTATCGAATTGCAACCAATTGTCGGAGCCTATGATCAGGGAAAACTCATGCTCCGGGAAACGTTCACGCAGACACACGAGCGTATTGTAGGTATATGAAGGAATCGGTAACGAAAACTCGAAATCAGACACCCTCACGCCATCGCATTTCGCGGCAACAAGCGAAGCCATTGCCAGCCTGTCGGAATCAGGTGCCGGATGACTTCCCTTTTTCAGAGGATTCAGCGGACTCACAACAATCCAAACCTCATCAAGGTCTGACCATTGTGAAGCATAATTCGCTATCATGGCATGCCCGGTATGGACCGGATCGAAGCTACCGCTGAAAATTCCGATTCGCATTATTTGATAAAATCTTTTATGAGAGTTTCAACCTCAGTTGCCGCCACATCCAAATCATCGTTAATAACCCGATGATCAAAACTATCGGCATAACCTATCTCATATTCCGCTTTCGACAGACGCTTGGTTATAGACTCCTCCGAATCCGTGGAACGTGAACGTAAACGGTGCTCAAGTTCCGCGAGGGAAGGAGGAAGGATAAATATAGACAAAGCTTCTGCCCCATAACGTTTTTTCACGTTTAGGGCACCTTTTACGTCTATATCCATTATCAGGTTGTTGCCGGAATCCGTAACACGATCCACCTCCGATGCTAAAGTGCCATAACATGTGCCCTTATACACCTCTTCCCATTCAACAAACTCACCGTTATCGGCTTTTATCTTAAATTCTTCCTGAGTCAGGAAATAATATTCGCAGCCATGACGTTCCTCACCCCGTGGCAAACGGCTTGTAGCAGACACTGAGAACCCGAGTTTCAACTCCGGTTTCTGCATTAGCCTGGATATGATGGTAGATTTTCCGGTGCCGGAAGGAGCCGACAGAATTATGATCTTTCCTTTCTTCATAACATACAAATCCTAAAACCGTATCATAACACATTTAGCACCTGCTCCTTTATCTGCTCAAGATTGTCTTTCATTTTCACCACAATCTTTTGCATCTCCGCGTGGTTCGACTTCGAACCGAGCGTATTGATCTCCCGCCCCATCTCCTGAGCTATAAAACCGAGCTTCTTGCCCTGTCCTTCAGTTGGGAAATCTACACCACCAAGAGTCTCGACAAAGTAATTCAAATGGGCACGCAACCGAAGTTTCTCTTCGTTTATATCAAGCTTTTCTATATAGAAAATCATTTCTTGTTCAAGTCTGCCTGCGTCATATTCAATAGAAGATAATCTGCCGAGTTGCTCTTCAAGACGAGCCTTGATCTTGGGGACACGTTCAGCTTCGAAGGGTTCCACCTGTTCAAGCAGATTCCCGATAATTTCTATCTTGTTTATAAAGAAGTCATAGAGCTTACGACCTTCCTGCTCCCGAAACTCACGAAGATGCTCCACAGCCTGACGTGAAGCCTCTTCAAGAGCCTTGCGGTCTTCCTCATCGGCAGAAACATTCTCTGTCTTCATCGAATCAGGCATCCTCATCAATAGGGAATACCAATCAGCCGGCTCCGGCAAACCCAGTGTATTGCCCAGCGCTTCAAATTGCTTCTTATACACATCCAGCAGCGGAACATTCACAGACGCTGTAGCTTCTGTTGCCAGATTTTCAACCGACACTGTCATCTCCACCTTGCCGCGTTCAAGGCTCGCAGCAACTAAATTGCGGGTCTCAATCTCATACTCCCGAAAGAAACCGGGTATTCTTACAGAAAGATCAAACTGCTTGCTGTTAAGCGACTTCAATTCCACAGTTATCTTCTTTGAGGAGGAGGATGCACAACCCCGGCCAAAACCGGTCATTGACTGTATCATATCTGAATGGCTGATTTAAGAATCTTTTATGGTAAAATGACAAGTAATCCTGAAAACGGGCACTTATCATTTACAAATTTACATTTTTATTCTCAAATCTCAAAACTTGAAGCCTTTAAATCGTTTTTGAATCTTTTAATCTATATTTAGAATCTATTTAGAGTATATTTGGCATCAGAACTTATATGTAAGCAATGCCGACAAAGACATAGTGGAAGACACCCTGTCGGGCCAATCGCGATAATGCGTAGATCTCACTTTGTTGGAAAACAGCAATGTCCCATAAAGTTTTTTCCACAACTGATAGTCAAACCTGACTTCTGTCACGTTGAAAGAAGCCACGGATTTATCTCCCATTACATTAAGCGTGCGAAAATCCACTTCCTCAAGATTTGTGCCTTCTTTATATCCTTTCCAAGTGAATAGCCGGTAATATTCATGGCTAACAGATAGCGATGCCTTTTTACGCGCCCATGTAATGTTTGCACCACCCTTCAATGAGAATCCGGACGCAAAATTATAATTCCGTTCGTCTGTCCAATAGTGGTCACTGAGTATGGAGCCGAGTATTATCACATTTGCATGGGCATAACAGTCAAATATATACCTTTTTCTTTCCACATCCCGAAACAAGAAACCGGCGCCTATGCTTGTCGGGACTCCGAGTTTATAAGGGACTTTGTCTATGTTGGTAATCGTGTCGCTGTCGTAAAAATCAAAATGCTGATATAGACCGATACTTCCTGATGAATCTTTATGATCAAGAACCTCCCTCGAAAGCAAACGCCCTTTTATGTTGAGCTGCGACAATACTGGCTGATATTTCATACCTTGCAATTCCGCTCTGACCGTAAAATAATCATATGGCTTGGTTGATTTTGCTTCAAATCTGTCGCCATATTCAAAATCAAGAAGAACAGATGCCCCTACATAGGGACTGCGCATCCTTCCTTGAAATGTCATGGACTTAAGACCGGTTGACACCTGCATGAAAATGTTCGGAGTCCCGAACATTCGCCCTGTCGTTGCCCTCCTTTTCCATGCCTGACCTGTCACTATCCTGTTTATACCCCTTATTGGCGATAACACGAATGCTGCGAACTCCCGCTCAAAACGTTCAAGTCCTACGGACCTGTCATCAAGCACGGCATCAGAAGCTCGAAAAAGTGTTTCTCCCAATACGGCACCTCCGATAGGTGTGGCTATAACATCATTTGTAGAAGGATACTCACATTCCATAAACAGTTCCCATAAGGCGCTGCCTGCAATTGCAAACATCTCCGACTGCCAGAAATTAAAGCCATTTGACCTGCCGGCGGCATAATAGAGACTTCCGTTATAGGGATGCAGGAATGTATTCGTTCCGAGCTGATCATTATCCCATATAAAACCGTGTTTGAAATTCTCTTTTATAGTATTGAAACTTATATAAGCCCAGTCGCCACGCTGAACATAACGGTCAAATGCCCACAGCCCGGTATTGAAGCCTATGACCTCGGCACTCGCACGCCAAAAGTTTTTCTTCCCATAATAAGCCAAGTCTACAGAATCGGGCATAACCTGGGTCACCATGTTATATTTGATAGGCATCTGGGCACTGACCTTTCCTGGATAAACCGTTAACAGCGAAAGCAAAGCAGCTACCACTGCACAAAACAATATATTATCAATCCTTTTCAAAACAATGATTATTAACAAAGCTTCTTCTTTGCTATATAACACGATTGTCTATACCATGGTTGAAACAAGGCTTCGGCATTGCCGGGATATAATCCACAGCAATGCCGAAGC
>CAMYSW010000141.1:0-6670 GCA_947297425.1 uncultured Porphyromonadaceae bacterium | reverse complement strand
TGTATAGTCACCTAATCTTTGATTCAACAGATAGCGGAAAGACATTGGGAGATGAAGAAGAACAAATCTGTAAGAATCCCGTACGTGGTATTGGCGTGGTCAGCAAGGGAGATACAATAACCAAACTTTTCAGATTTAATAATGACACAGAATTAGACCTGACACTGCAGGATGTTACACCCTCATGTCATTGTATCAGTGCCAAAGTGGATTGGGATGTCTTGAAAAGCGGAGAATATGCTGATGTCGAGATCATCTACGTAGCCGACACGATCTCGCAGCAGTTCCACCGCTATGCCGATGTCTGGTTCAAGGAGAGACCGAATCCGGAGAGACTCATCTTCCACGGATTCATAAAATAAAGGTTTAATCATTAAAAAAAATTCAAGACAATGAAAAAGAGAATCATTTTCGCTGCCGTAATGGCAGTTCTGGGTGTTTCCGCTTACGTTGGAGTAAACGCGCAGCAGAAAGATGCAATGTCGGATATTCAGATGGCTAATGTCGAAGCCCTTGTTAGTGGGGAGAGTGGAGACAGAATTCCTTGCCATAGCTCAGCCAACCAAAAATATGGGAAATCATATGTTGATTGCTCAAAATGCGAGAGAATTGAAGATTGGGAAGGATCCAAAACAGAATCCAGATGCACACGCGGATAATATTATGTTTAGACATTATACTCATTTTGAGTATAATGTCTTGTACTGACAACGAGAAAAACAAAGAACGTTGTTTTTCTGATTTTCCAACACACATATCATTGGATGGCAGAGCGATAGAGTTTCCAGACTCGGAACAATATAATGTGGGCTCTGTAGAAATAGCAGGCGATGGTTATATGTTTTATACATATATGACAGACCATTATCTACTAATGACAGATTCCACATTTTCTAATCCCAAACCATTAGCATATAAAGGGGAAGGTCCCGATGAATTTACCGGAGTCACCGGAGTATTTGGTCAAGTAATTGATTCCGAGGGTTCATTGTCAGTATACGATCCCAAGAAAATTTGTTTATATTCATTTAATCCTAAAAATAATTATAAATTAAAAGAGGAAATCTCTTTTGGTAAGGATTTTACACGGTATGTTCCTTTAAGTGTTATCAAAAACATTGAGGGCAAATATATAGCAATACGTGGAGATTATCAGTATGGCATGGTTTCATTTGATCCGAAGAGTAAAAAAGTACAAAAATGGCCTTTAGGTTACAATTTTAAAGACATTAATATGCCTGCAAATGAAGTGATTTCTTTTCGTTCCATGGCATACAATGAAAAAAATAATGCATGTGCGGAAATATACGGATGTTTCCCAACTGTTATACTTCATGGTACAGATGGTGAAATCATAGGCTCATATACATATACAGGATATTCCAAAGATGAAAAAAATAATGAAAAGACAAAGGAATGTTATTTAGATGTAGATTTAACCACTAACTATGTCTGGTTGCTATACGGAGATCCTGATATAGATGAAAATAGCCATGTTTTTGTATTAGACTATGCCGGAAACCCTATAGCTGACTTGGAAATTGAATCCGCCATGAGAATTGCAATAGATGCAAAACGACATTTGATTATTGGTGTGACACCTCGTTCTGACGAAGCAGATGCCATGGTATATGAAATTCCCAAAATATTAGGCAATCTGTAATCGCTGTCTACTGTAAGAGTGATGTCAAAATGGTAAAAGACACTATTATTTCCGTATTAAGTATGACTCGCAAATTAGTTAATGCAAATTTTAACGGATTTTCGAGGGATTTAAGATAGTTCAGGAAGGAGCAATGCGTGCATTGTGACTGATTGAACTCGCTTAAATCACTGGAAAGACGCAAAAAGATGCGTTGACTAATCAATTCATTAAATAATTTCGATGTCATACTTAAAATAAAAAGTAATAACATTAAACGATAAAAATGAATATATCACGAATCGTAAAAATTTTTGTTGTAGTTGTTTTGGCGGGGATCGCATATGCCTGTACAAACAATAAAGAATCGGAGAGTGAAACAAAAGCTGTCGAGGTCGATTTGAATAAGGCGTTGCCATTGACAGAGAATGTCCAGAGTGTGGATGTAATGACATTAAAAGATTCAGAGACTGGGCACCTTCCGGGACACCTGTCAAAAGTAGTGTTTGACAGGGATTCGATCTTTGTAATGGATATGTTCAAAGACCGGGGTCTGTATGTATACAATTCTGACGGAAATATTATCAACAGCTTTGTAAACAAAGGAGAAGGACCGGAAGAGTTTCTGAATATAAGGGATTTTAATGTTACGTCTGATAAAATCATATTGCTTGATCCTCATTCTGACGAGAAGTTGATGTACCTTGATCGTGGCTTGAACTTTGTGCGTAGAGAGAAAGTGGAAGACTATATTTTTCATTTCTTTTATGATTCCATGAACGATGCATACTGGTTTGATAGAGGAAATATTGCACATGAAGGCAATGATTCCAAACTGATATACAAAAAAGGGGCGGGATCTAAAACAATGTTGAGAATACCTGAGAACCTTAAAAACATTACATTTGAAAACTGGCATTCATTTGCAGAGTTGTCCGGAGATTCGCTATTGTATATGCCAACGACGGAAAATGTAATTTATCTCTGTGGGTCTGATAGCACCGAACCGTTGTATCGTCTTGATTTCAAGGGTAAATGGTATGAATTTAAAAAAGGAGACAGGAATGAAGGAACTGTTAATCTGTGGGACAGGATTGCAGAGGAGGGATATGTGAATACCCTTGACATCCTTTCCGACGGCAGAAACGTGTTGCATACTTTCAATAGCGGAGACAGGCATTATGTCCTTATCGTCAATACGGACACATATGTATCACACCTGTATTATCTGACTGAAGAGGAGCATGAAAACCTTGGAGACGCCGTTGCCTACCATAAGGGACAAATCATCTTCGGAGTTCCCGGGAAACTGGTAAAAGTCTCAATGAAAAGAAATTCGGGCGGGTCATGATTCAGAATTAACCGGAATGTGACATAATGTCGAATATCAACATCCCAGATAAGCCAGACCAATTTTCCAACCACTCACAAACACGTAACAACCAATTTTACATCTACACTCAAAAGGTTTTATGCATCTTTAAGTGGTTGTTCCGTGGTTGTAAGTGGTTGTTCCGTGGTTGTAAGTGGTTGGAGGATAAATAAAATATGGAATGTAAGAAGCAAAATATGATTAGAAAATTTAACACGGAGGCATAGAGGTACAGAGTTTCAGATGTAAGAAGCAAGCATTGATATTTACCGGCACGGAGGGTCGTGAACGACCTTATGGAGGCACGGAGCTTGAGGAGAATGAAGAGACTGCCATCGGCCTCCGTGCCTCTGTCAGCATCGCAAGATGCCTCCGCGCCTCTACTTCATTAAACACCATATTGAGCTAAAAATTCTGTATCTCTGTGTCCCTGTGTTTAAATCGCCATGTCAAACCTCTCCGTACAAAAGTTCCAACCATTCACAACCACGTAACAACCAATCTTACATCTACACTCAAAAGGTTTTATGGATCTTTAGTGGTTGTTCTGTGGTTGTAAGTGGTTGGGGAATAAATATAGAAGATATGATAAAATTTAAATCAATAATATCGGTTATAGTTCTAATACTGTTGGGAACAAGTTGTGTGAAAAAAGAATCGGGTTCTGTTCGGACCTTTTCGAAGAAAGAATTTAGTTCTACAATTCGTAAGAATGTGAATGATAGTATTGTTGTAAAAAGAGTTTTCAATATTGTCGGATGGAAAGTTTTACCTCACAGCATAGCATTGTTTAGCGTTGACGATCAAGACAATGACGTGCTTTACGAATATTCCGATACAACTTCTGAATTAATACAAAGCGGTATTAATATAGGGAATGGACCGGATGAGTATGTATCATTCAACTCCGGGGAAACCAATATTTTTAATAATGTATTGTCCTATGATATAATGCGAAGGACCTTATATACCTATGATCTAACGAGTGTGCCATTTAAAGTGAATGCAGAATTTGAACTTCCGGTTGATGAAGACGGCTTAACAAATCCCTATACTTTCATAACTCAGGTTGACAATGATACGTTTTTAATGAAACTTGATTCCCCTTCAAAATCAGCATGGCATTTTGTTGACCTTAAAGATAAAAAGATATTGTGGGAATATGAAAATCCTATCCGAGATAAGGAATACAGCTACACTCCGTTTGATTTAATTCAGAGCGTATATGATTCAAAATTATTTGTTGCATATAAATACATTGATCTGATTGAAATATACGATATTACAAAAGATGGCATTAGTTTAATCAAATCATATGGTGATACACAGGATCAGTCTAAGATTGAAGATTATAATAAATTGGAATACAAATATTTGAGTGTTGCGTATGATGGGGATAATTTCTATTGCCTAAAATCAACTGATGGCAGTGAAACCGGAAACATCATTGAAACTTACAATATAAAAAATAACACACCGGTAAATATGTATGTTCTCGATAAGGATATATATTCTATATCATTTGATATTGAGAAGCATAGGCTGATCGGGTATTCTCAAGATCAGGATGCAACGGTATTTTATATTTGGAATCTGTGATGAAATATTTTTTAAGAGTAGTATTATCATTCTTTGTAATATTTAATTCAGGCTGTTCTACCTCCGATTCTGCATTGCAGGAGCTGGCATTATCGGAAGCGGGAGAGAATGCAAATGAGATTTGTAAGTTTATTGACAGGTACGATGGCGAAAAGGGGGATGCTGCAGCCAGTCTCGTACGAGGAATGATCGGAAGGTATTCTTTGTGTGGCGAGGGTATCGACTCTATTGAGAGCCTTTACCATCAGCTTCCGCATCCAAACGGCAGTTGGCAGTTCGATTCCCTGCAGCTTGCTGCAGGCAGACGATATGAGCTTATTCCACACCGAAATATCCCAGACCTGCAGGTTCTGACAGCAGATTATCTCATAAACAACTTTGAAGACGCTTGGATGTATAAAGAGAAGCGGATATGGAACCGCAGTCTCTCTGTTTCGGATTTTTCTGAATTTCTTCTGCCTTACCGTATCGGGAATGAACCGGTCACCGAATGGCGTGTGGAGTATCGTGCCGCATACGATTCATTATCTGGCAAGATAGATGCCGCTTTCGGCTCTGTAGCTGCAGCTGCTATTATTTCGGAAGCTTTGGGTGATGTGCATTATAACAATAACCTGAGAAATCCACATCGTCCGGCAACCGGACTGCTCTCCGCTCCGGTGGGATACTGTCGCGACGACTGCGACAGGATCGCGTATGCCATGCGTGCCTTCGGGGTTCCTGTGACAATCGATGAGATACTTGTATCTCCCGACAACGGCACGTCGCATCAATGGTGCATGGTTCTTGATACCGAAGACAATACCTTCCGTATGTTCGATAACAGTCGATTTCCTCCGACAAGAGATTCTGTGCACTATGATGGCAGGAGAAAAGGGAAAGTCTATAGGCGGACATGGGAAATAAACACCGATAGGGTAAGTAAACTCTCCTCTATCCCTGATGTCCCCGCTGAATTGCTGAACCCGAGATTTCGGGATGTTACTGCGGATTATTTCGGGCATAATGAAGCATCAGTGCGGACAGGTGAGAAATCGGGAACGGTATTTCTCGGTGTTTTCTCCCCTGAGGGTTACAGACCGATAGACGTAGCTGAGAAAAAGGCGTATGGCAACGCCGTGTTCCGTGACATAGAACCGGATCTGATATATTTCCCGGTGACGTTTGATGGGGGTGGTTACCGCACATGTGGCAATCCATTCATGCTCAAAAGCGATGGGAACGTACATGAGTTTATACCGGATATTTCCCGAATGGAAAGTCTGACAATGAAACGCAAGATGCCATTCTGGCTTCATCATCCCGGACAGATGCGTTCTGTCATAGGTATAAGGATGCAGGTCGGATTGACCGCGGATGGTCCCTGGCGTGATGTGGACAGTATATACACCATGCCGTTACATAATTTCTACCGTATTCCGGTAAGCATGGGCAGTAATGAAAGATACATCCGGCTGCAGCCATCTCCAATGCGTTGCTCCGAGATCGGAGAAGTGATGGCGACAGCTGATTCTCTCGCTCTGCAACGTTTGCCACTGTCGGTAATTACCGGAAGCCTCACGGCAGAAGAGAAGAATTTGCTCGTGGATGGAGACATCCTAACATGGATAAGCTACCAACCTGAATACGGAGATATTATATTCAGAATTGATTCCGACAGGATTGTAAACAGCATTTTCCTCATTCCGCGTAACGATGACAACTATGTCGTGCCGGGAGAGGAGTATGAACTGTTCTATTTCGACAGGGAAGGATGGAAGTCCCTAGGGAGGAAGGTATCAGAAGGGTTCGACATCACGTATGACGTGCCTGCGAATGCCGTGCTTTGGCTCCGCAACCTCACAAAAGGGAGAGAGGAGCAGATCTTTATATGCCGTGACGGAAGGCAGCTTTTTAACGCGGATCTGAGAAATTGTTTAAAATCGAGTAAGTGACCATTTATGGTGCAGGATTCTATTAATATGGTTATTGCGTGGTTATAAATGGTTGGAGGATAAATAATAAATATGGATTGGAAGAGGCAGAATCTGATTCGAAAATTTAACACGGAGGCACAG
>CAMYSW010000140.1:0-6802 GCA_947297425.1 uncultured Porphyromonadaceae bacterium | reverse complement strand
TTTAGTAGCTGAATCCACGATAATGTCGGCTCCCCAATCAAATGGATTACAAAGCTATCCACCCGCACCGAAAGTATTGTCAACCACGAAAGGCACCCCGGCATCATGCGCTTTCCGCGCAATTCTTTCCAAATCCGGCACCGCACATGTGGGATTGCCCATGCTCTCTGCAAAAACTGCTCTTGTTTTGTCATTAATAAGGTTTCCGAGGGATTCAGGCGATGCATCAGGCGCGATACGCACCTCTATCCCCAACCTTCGCAAGGTATGCCGGAACTGGTTGTAAGTGCCACCATACAGGAATGGGGAAGCCACAATATTCTCACCCGCTGAAACCAATGAAGTGAAAGTGACCAACAACGCTGCCATACCCGAAGAAAGAGCCATGGCTCCGACTCCGCCATAGAGGGCGGCAATTCGTTCCTCATATGCCGTAGTGGTTGGGTTCTGCAGACGGGTATATATGTTTCCACCTTCAGAGAGTTCGAAAAGTTTGGCTGCATGCTCACAAGACTGGAAGCGATATGCAGCAGTTGGGTAAATTGCGAGTCCGCGAGAACCTGTAGGTTCTCCGGGATTCAATCCGGCATGAATCTGCCGGGTAGCGAATTTCAGTTTCTTGAAGTCCATAATCTTTATACTTTATATCTTTAATTTTCTATTCTTTCTCACACAACCTCCGTTTGATAGTCCGCATCATCAATTCTGACATAAAAACAGAATATTATAAAACCAGACAGCCGACTTTTAAAAGCCGGCTGTCTGGTTTATCTATCGTTAATATGCATGATAATACTACACCCGGCTTCGTCGGCTGCGCATCATCATCATATTTGTGCTTGAATACATCATTCTTTCAGTATATCTATAATTGGATTCTGAATTTTACGCGGTAAAATTACTATATAATTCCCGTTTATGCAAACTTTAAAAAGTTTTTTTACTTTCTATCGCAAAATGCATTGAAGAGATCTTCTATCCAACAATATATATTTCAGGTTTTACGCATGACCACTTGATTAAGTTTTATCTCCAACCACTTTCAACCACAGAACAACCATAGACCATAAATCAGATTACAGATCATTTAACTGCTCATTTCAGATGGTATTTGTAATTTACTCAAAACTTATTTAAATTTGCAAGTCAAAACTTTTGAAACCCGTCTATGAGATTCAGAACAGAGTATGCGCCCACTGCCGCCGGATTCACGTTAAATCCGGAAAAGCCGGTGTTGCTTCTCGGATCTTGCTTTGCCGACAATATCACCCGGCGCATGAGTTTTTGCCGATGGGACGCGGAAAACCCTTTCGGTGTGCTTTTCAATCCGCTCTCAATAGCCCGTATCCTCCGCATCTCATTATGCAACGACACTCCCCATAAGGATATGGATGATTCGATATTTGAAAATGACGGGCATTTTCATTCCTGGCTTTTCGATTCTAAAAAATCAGGAACTTCCAGAGAGACTGTTTACTCCAACATCGAAAAATCGGTCACGGTATTCAAAGAGAAGCTGGAAAACTCGGAGGCTCTTTTCATAACGTTCGGCACATCATGGTGCTATTTCCTTAACGGGAAAGAGGATTATATCGTGGCAAACTGCCATAAACAGCCTCAACAGCTTTTCACAAGGCGACGGCTTGGCATCAACGAAATAACCGACGCTTGGCGAGAGTTGGCACAAATAATCCACGATAAATATCCTAAACTGCAGATCATATTCACCGTCAGTCCGGTGAGACACCTAAAAGACGGATTTGAAGGAAACGCACGATCCAAGGCAACTCTCCTCCTTGCAGTTGAGAATATATGCTCGCATTTTGATTTCTGCCATTATTTCCCTGCCTATGAAATCGTCAACGATGACCTACGCGACTATCGTTTCTATTCATCCGATCTCACACATCCGTCAGATACTGCCGTAGATTATATCTGGGAGATATTACAGTCCACTTATCTTGACCAACGTGGGATAGCCCTCCTCAAAGAGGGTGAGAAAATAACGAGACGAGAACTTCACCGAAGTATAATATCATAAAACATCATCTATGAAGAAATTAATTCTCCTCATTTTGGGAACCATAACATTCCTGACATGCAACGCAGAAAAAAAAGAGATAAGAAAATATAGTTTCGCTTATGGCGACACAGTACGCACATATGCAATGTATCTCCCCAAAAATCTCAAGCCGGACGCACCGCTTGTGGTATATACCCATGGATATGGCTCCAAGACACGCTGGCGCACAGGACTGAACGCCACTGCAGAGCGCGAGGGATTTGCCGTATGCTATCCCGACGGAGCGCCGGATTCCAAAGGCAAAGAGGGATGGAAGGTGGGGTATCCTCCTCAAGAATCAATGAAAATCGATGAAGCGGACTTCTTCACCAAGCTCAAAGAGGAAGTTTGCTCACGTTTCAATCTAAGTCGGGAAAACGCTTTCATGGCGGGCATGTCGAATGGCGGCGACCTGTGTTATCAGCTCGCATTCACTGCTCCCGGGCTTTTTCGTGCATATGCATCCGTTGCCGGGCTTCTTTTTGAATGCACCTACCTAAACAATCCGTTGCCTCAAGCCGTTCCTTTTATGGAGATTCATGGAGATGCCGACAAGACATCGATGTGGGAAGGCGATCATGGAAACGCCGGAGGTTGGGGACGCTACATACCGGTGCCCCTGGCTGTAAGCACCATGGCAACAGCAAACAGATGTTGCTCGATGCGCACCGAGACCTTTCCGACACTCACCGACTCCACCCGCATGGTGACCCGCACCATATATTATGACGCTCCTTCAGGATATGATGTCGAAGTATACAGAGTTGGAGGCGGCGCACATTCATGGCACGTGAAAGACGTTGAGACTCACGAGGTGATATGGCGCTTCTTCTCCAGGTATTTGCATACTAAATGAGATTTTATTAATTTTGCAACCCTAAAGAATCCGTAGGCGCGTGCCATCGGATCCGACGATAGATATGCAACCTATTATAGAAAAAATAGACCCCGCGCTCATAAAGGCGGAACTGACTCCCGACAAACTCTTGCGCCATACAAACAAAGGTGACAACGAGATCTATATTGTCGATGCTTTCAATGCGCCAAATACCATGCGCGAGATCGGCCGTCTGCGCGAGATAGCCTTCCGGGATGCTGGGGGCGGCACAGGACTCGATTGTGATATAGACGAGTTCGACACTATGGATACTCCATGCCGACAGATGATCGTATGGAACCCGGCAGACTCAGAGATAATCGGAGGATACAGATTCATCCTTGGAGAAGATATAAAAATCATAGACGGTGTGCCGCAAATTGCAACGTCCCATATGTTTAATTTCTCCAAACGCTTCATCACCGAATACCTTCCCGAAACCATTGAACTCGGACGCTCTTTCGTGGCATTGGAATATCAGACAACCAAAGCCGGTTCAAAAGCTCTTTATGCCCTCGACAACCTTTGGGACGGACTCGGAGCGCTGACTGTGATTTACCCCCAGATTAAATACCTTTTCGGGAAAGTGACCATGTATCCGCATTATAACACCGAATGCCGCGACATGATCCTCGGGTTCATGCATAAACATTTCCCCGATCCCGATCACCTTGTAACCCCCATTTATCCCCTCCCCTCTGCCGCCGATTCACAAGAGATACAGGCACGCTTCACGAGCGACGACTATAAAGAAGACTTCCGTATATTGAATCATTTCATCCGCGAACATGGTCTGAAAATACCGCCCCTGGTTAATTCATATATGGCACTGTCACCGACCATGAAGATGTTCGGCACAGCTATCAATCATGAATTTGGCAACGTAGAGGAAAGCGGTATCTTCTTCAAGATATCCGATATCTTCGAAGATAAGAAAATGCGGCATATCGGATCATATTCCGAGAGTGAAATGCGGGCATCCCTTCATTGATCCTTAAATCATATATCTCCCCTTATTATAATAAATCTCCTCAATCAACTCCTCTTTAACCCATGAACACAACAATACTTATGCTGGGCGGTTCACGTCGCGTCTCCGTTGCCCAGCTCCTCAAAGAGAGCGGTAAGCGTCTTGGATTCGATGTAGAGATAGTGTCATATGAACTCGACACTGAAGTGCCAATCGCCATAGAAGGAGAGGTGATCAAAGGGAAAAGCTTTTCAGATCCGGACGTGATCGAAGACATCGCTCGCATAGTGAAAGAGAAGAACGTAAACATCATCCTTCCTTTCATCAACCCTGCAATCGAGATAGCATCACTCTGCAAAGAGAAAATCAAGGATGTTTTCGTACCGGTGTCTGACTTTTCCACGACATCACTAATGTTTGACAAGGTTGAAGCGGCACGCCTATTCAAGGAAGCCGGATTCCCTATTCCCCGGACATATTCCGTTATCGATAATGAAATGCCGGCTATAGCGAAGCCCCGCAAGGGAGGTTCCTCCAGAGGCATCAAGATATTCCATGATGTGGAAGACCTGATGATGCTCCAGAACCTTGACAAATATATAATCCAGGAATATATAGAAAACAACAGGGAGTATTCCGTAGACTGCTACATCAGCGCCAACGGCGAAATATTGGCGACAGTGCCTCGTGAGCGTCTTGAAATAATGGGCGGCGAAGTCACCCGGACAAAAACTTTCCGCAACGATCACCTGATCAGCATGAGCCGCCAAGTGATAGAGCATTTCAAACTTACCGGACCGGTAACGATACAGTTCCTCCACGATCTTGATAAAGACCGCTACCTGCTAATGGAGGTCAATCCCCGTCTCGGAGGCGGCGTGATATGCTCCATTTATGCCGGCGCCCCGATTCTTGATTATATATTGATGGAGTCTGTAGGTAAAAAAGTGACTCCGTCAACCGATTGGGAAGACGGAGTCCTTATGGCTCGTTACCAGAAAGAAGCTATATTCAGACATTGAAACGGAAGTGCATGATGTCACCGTCCTGCACTACATATTCCTTACCTTCAACACCCATTTTGCCGGCTTCCTTCACTGCGGTTTCAGATCCTAACGACACATAATCATCGTATTTGATCACCTCTGCACGTATAAAACCTTTCTCGAAGTCCGTGTGAATGATACCGGCAGCCTGCGGAGCCTTCGTGCCTCGCAGGAAGGTCCATGCCCGGACTTCGTCAGCTCCGGCGGTGAAATATGTCTGCAAGTCGAGAAGCGCATAAGCGGCACGTATCAGACGGCTCACACCCGATTCCGACAACCCTATCTCCTCAAGAAACTCCTTGCGCTCTTCCCAAGTGTCGAGTTCAGCGATCTCACTCTCGGTTTTAGCTGCAACTATCATCAGGTCAGCATTTTCTCCGGCAATGGCGTTACGCACCGCCTCCACATAGGCATTCCCGTCTACAGCAGCGGAATCATCTACATTGCAGACATAAAGCACAGGCTTGTTGGTTAGAAGGAAAAGCTCCTTCGCAAATTTTTCCTCTTCCTTCCCTTCAATATTAACAGAACGTGCCGCCTTCCCCTGCTCCAATGCATCCTTATATGCTTTAAGCACCTCAAGTTGCATCTTGGCAGCCTTGTCACCACCTGCTTTTGCAGCCTTCTCCGTCTTTGCAAGACGCGTCTCTACAGTTTCGAGGTCTTTAAGCTGAAGTTCATAATTTATGACCTCCATATCCCGCACCGGATCCACAGTTGTGTCGACATGCGTGATGTTATCATCGTCAAAACAACGGAGCACGTGAAGTATGGCATCCGTTTCGCGAATGTTCGCAAGGAACTTGTTTCCCAACCCTTCACCCTTGGAAGCTCCCTTCACAAGACCTGCAATATCCACTATCTCCACAGTGGCAGGCACGGTGGAACGCGGATTACACATCTCCACCAGCTTGGTCAGGCGGTCATCGGGCACGGAAATTACACCCACGTTGGGTTCGATCGTGCAGAAAGGGAAATTGGCACTCTGAGCCTTCGCATTGCTCAGGCAATTGAAAAGTGTGGATTTTCCCACATTCGGAAGACCCACTATTCCACATTTTAATGACATATTTGGAATTGATTTTATTTATCTAATTTAGAAGCTATTAAATCTTTAAGCAAAGATCGGGAATTAACATTAACCACTTGCTTAAAATTTCTTGGAAACTATTTGAACAGTTTCTCAATGCAAATTTAGCTAAAATTTTCCAAACCGCATTGAACATAACGACATCTCCGAGTGTTATAGCAAAAAACACATTAAGCGAAACACATCCTTATAAACTACTTATTTAATTTACAACACCATGCCTCCATTCATTTTCATTTCATCCCAGACAGACGGCGCTTACGACATGAGCGAACGTAGCAACGCTTCCGAACGCTTATCCAAATCAGTGGAACAATATTCGGAATACTGGGTAGGCTGACCACGATCAAAGAATAAGGGAGGCGCTTTAAAGCTTACGAGTTTTAAAGCGCCTCCCTTATCTTACATGTTTGTTTTTATTGAAGTTGTTTAAACAACTTCAATTATATATAATCACCATGGCGCATGATTCATACGGTCATACACATATGTCTGCACCGCGCCATTGCCAGTGCGCCACTGCATCCACATCGTGTCGCCACCATGAGTGAACCAATAATTCATTGTCACCGGCGATGAATATTCATATTGGATATTTATCTGATAATTCGAAGTCCCGGTATTGGAATCCTTACTGTAATACACCGTCCGTTCCGTATATTCCCGACCTCCTTGCAGATAGTAGTAATATCCCCTGCCGTTGCCGTTAAAATACAGGTAGTTCGCATCAGCCGGTCCTACCGGATCACTATTATAC
>CAMYSW010000139.1:0-6828 GCA_947297425.1 uncultured Porphyromonadaceae bacterium | reverse complement strand
GTACGCTTAAAGATGAAAAACGGCGTGATTATTACTATAATCTTGCGCGGGATCTTAATGCGCTTCCGGTCATAGACTATGAGCGTGTCAATGCCGGCAAACAGGAATATCTTCGGGAGATTTTTGCCGAGCAGGGCAGTGTAACCCGTCAGCGTAAAGAATACAAAGAGTTTGTTTCGAGGAATGAATACTGGTTGAAGCCATATGCCGCTTGGTGTGTGCTCCGTGAAATATATCAGACTCCGGATAACAATTGTTGGGGAGAGTTTGCCCGTTATGATGTTGAGAAGTTAGAAAAGCTCTCTATTGAATTTAAAGATAGGTTCGATTTTCATTATTATGTGCAGTATCATCTTGACAGACAGCTTCATGACGCGAGGGACTATGCACATAGCCACGGAGTGGTGTTGAAGGGAGATATACCTATCGGTATAAGCCGTTTCAGTGCGGATGCATGGGTTTCTCCTGAATTGTTCAACTTGAATACTCAGGCAGGAGCGCCACCGGATGACTTTTCAGTGCTTGGTCAGAACTGGGGATTGCCGACTTACAACTGGGATGAAATGGCGAAAGACGGTTTCCAGTGGTGGAAAAATCGCTTCCGTAAGATGGCGGAGTATTTTGATGCATATAGGATTGACCATATACTTGGCTTCTTCCGCATATGGGAAATACCGATGAATGCCGTGCATGGGCTTCTCGGATATTTTAATCCGGCATTACCTTTTTCAGCAGAGGAACTCCGTAATAGCTATGATTTCTGGATTGATCCGGATGTCATGACACATCCCTTGATTCTTGACTGGATGCTCAACGACTTCTTCGGTGATATGAAAGAAGAAGTGAAAGAACGATTCCTTGACAGGGTGGGTGGAGACCGCTATTGTCTAAAGAGTTTTATTGACACTCAAGAGAAAGTAGAGAAGTATTTTGCCGGCATAGACAAGGATGAAAATACAGAGCGTGTAATGAATGCCCTTCTGGGAATTATTGATGACGTGCTTTTCATTGAAGATCCATATAATAAAGGACACTATCATCCAAGAATTGCCGCTCAATATACGTATCAGTATCGTGTGCTTTCAGACTATGCGAAATGGAATTTCAATCGTCTTTACACAGATTTCTTCTACCACAGACATAATGATTTCTGGTATGGGAAGGCTATGTGGAAGCTGCCTCCGCTTTTGGATTCAACTTCAATGCTGACATGTGCTGAAGACCTTGGTATGATACCTGACTGCGTGCCTGAAGTTATGGACCGCTTACAGATTCTTTCGCTCGAGATCCAGCGTATGCCTAAAGATACGGGAACTGAGTTTGGAGACACATGGCATTATCCGTATTATTCGGTTTGCACAACATCGTCTCATGACATGGCTGGAATCAGAGGCTGGTGGGAAAGCGATCGTGATGCCACGCAGAGGTTTTATAGTCATGTGCTACATGAGAGCGGAAATGCACCTCATTTTGCAGAACCATGGATTTGTGACAAGATTATAAGTCTTCACCTTGAGAGTCCGTCAATGTTGTGTATCCTCCCGTTGCAAGACTGGATGTCGTGTGACGGATCATTGAGACGGGAGAATCCGAATGATGAACAAATCAATGATCCTTCAAATCCACGTCATTACTGGCGTTACCGCATGCATCTGACTGTGGAGGAGCTTATGCGTAAGGATTCCTTTAACGCTGCGATGCGGCAACGCATTTCAGAATCCAAGAGATAATGATGAACATAGTCTTAAAGTTTTTGACTCCGATATTGACGTGCATGCTCCTGCTTCCATCCATGGAAAGCGGAGCATGCACTTCGGCTATAATATCGGCGGAGGTTAACCCTTACGGGCGCCCGATCCTTTGGAAGCATCGGGATACGAGCACAGTTGACAATAAGGTTGAATATGTTGCTGCGCGTCCCGGCGAGTTATCGTATGTTGCATTGTTTAATGCAGGGGATAAGTATCTTAAGGAGGCATGGATGGGTATGAACGAGGCTGGATTTGCCGTTATGAATACAGCTTCTTATAATATTAAAGATGACAAGGTCAGCGCCAAAAAAATGGACAAGGAAGGATACGTGATGACAAAGGCTCTGAAAACATGTCGCACTGTGGATGATTTTGCCCGCCTGTTGGAGACTCTTCCACGCCCTATGGGTGTAGAAGCGAATTTTGGCGTAATTGATGCAACTGGTAATGGCGCTTATTTCGAGACGAATAATCATAGTTATAGGCGGTTTGATCTGAAAGATGCCGAGAATGGAGTGCTCGTACGTACCAATTACAGTCATTCAGGCAGACCTGACGAAGGTTTCGGTTTTGTGCGTGAGGCTAATGCCTGCCATTTGCTTGACCCGTATGTGAAAACGAAGTCTGTAACTCCCGAGGTGCTGACTGAGGAACTGAGTCGTAGCTTTTATCACGACATGAATAAACGAGACTATTCATCTGCGGGAGAGAGATGGGTGATAGATCAGGATTTTATACCCAGGTATAAATCTACTGCTACAATTGCGATTGAAGGTTGTCATCCTGTGTCATCGCTCCTTGATGTTACACCGGATTTTGTAAAGAAGCAATATGTTATGTGGACCGGTCTCGGATATCCCCCTTGTGCGGAGATACGTGCTGTTACATGCGATAAAGAGGGTGTTGACGAAGAAATGAGGGGCTCTTTACCAAACGGTCATTCCCCGCTTGCTGATAAGGCAAAAAAGATGCGTGATAAGGTTTTTCCGATAAATAAGGGAAATGGAGACAAGTACATTGACATGGAAACTTTGTATAATGAATCCGGCTCCGGCTTTGTGCAGAAAATGAAGGTTATAAATAAAGAAAACTATAAGAAAGGGAGGGATAAGCGTGACCGGAGCATGTCAAGGTGACTTCATATGTAATGAACCCTTTAAGATGAGCAAGGGTGAGTTTGCCCGGAAAATGTTTCAGTTATGGGGTATTGTTCCTGCTGCGCTATTATCTATCGTTTTTATATTGGGGGTTGCAGCAGGGTTACTTTTAGATATCCGGTATATTATAGTTTCAGCCATGGCTGTTTTTATTTTATTTCCGATGGTAATATTGTTTCTTTATTATTATCATGGACTAAATAGAGATAGCTATTTCAATATAGTGAGCCATAATCTCACATTTTGCGATTCCGGTGTGAAGATAACGATGTTCTTTACATCCGGACAAGAGGAATCGGAAGAATGCAAGACGGATGTGGATGTGGAAACAAAGGAGGTAACGTCTTTTATAAAATGGGATGAAATCGGTAAGTATCGTGTTTATACGGATTCTGTAGTTTATCCTGTCGGCAAACCTGTAAGAGGCTTCATTTGGCTTCCTTTGTCAGCTTTCGAAAATATTGATGCTTTTAAATCTGCTATAGATTTGTTTTCTTTAAATTTGAAAAAGATAAGGCAATAGGTGTTCTATGCGTATATTGAAAGATAATAAAAAGCGGTATTGTTTCATAATGGATATGGAGGTTCGTGACTATGAACTTGACTGCGAGCAGATAGTCAATAATGCGAATTATCTTCATTATATGGAACATACGCGGCATCGGTTCTGTATGGATGCCGGTGTTTCATTTACGGAGTTTCATAACAGAGGTATTGACGCGGTTGTGCGAAAAATTGAGATTGAGTATAAAACGTCATTACGTGGTGGGGACACTTTTCTGAGTTGTCTCAGAGTTGAAAGGAAGGGAGCAAGATTCATATTTCACCAGGATATAATCCGTTCTGACGGAGAGGTGTGTACCGAAGCGGTTGTGACTTGCGTAATATTGAAAGACGGCAAGCTTACGAGGGGTGATGAACTCGCACGCTTGTTTGCAAAATATCTGTAAAGGCAATGGGGCATTCAGAGGAGGAGATTATATACAGGATTGCTTTGGGCATGATGCGTGGGGTGACTCCTCAGCTTGTCCGCAGAATGATAGAGAGGGGCGTTGTACCTAAGGAGTTTTTTACTCTTGATCTATTGTCGGTTTCTGATGCGCTTGGACTTAACAGCAAAACAGGTTTTGGAGCTAAGGATAGAGATGAGGCTATGTATAGGGCAAAGAATGAATATGCCTTTACATCGCGTCATTCTGTAAGGGTTCTTTCCCTTTTTGATGAAGATTATCCATGGTTGCTTGGTGAGATACCGGATGCTCCGGTTACTTTATATATGCTTGGCAATGCAGATTTGAATCCGCAATATTCCGCGAGTGTTGTGGGCACGCGGAAGCCAACTCAATACGGAATGTCCTTTTGTCGACAGTTTTGTTCGGATCTCGGGGGATATTTCCCGGATCTGACGATTGTCAGCGGGTTGGCGTTAGGAATAGATTCTGCAGCCCATATTTCTGCACTGGAAATGGACTTGCCCACTGTTGGGGTGGTTGCTCATGGGTTGGATACTATTTATCCGGCGGCAAATAGAGATTTAGCGCGACGGATAATTAAAAACGGGGGTGCTGTTATCACGGAATATCCATCCGGCTCTACGCCTTATGCAGGTCGTTTCCTTGAAAGGAACAGGATTGTCGCCGGTTTGTCTCAATTGACTGTTGTAATTGAATCTGCCATCAAGGGTGGAGCTATGAGCACTGCAAACCTTGCATTTAATTATAATCGCGAAGTTATGGCGTTGCCGGGGAGGGCAACAGACTCTGTAAGCGCAGGATGCAACCTGCTTATAAGGAAAGAGAAGGCACATCTGATCACTGCCGCTGCAGATGTTATAGAGCTAATGGGCTGGAAACCGCTTGGCAAACATATTGAGCCCCGTCAGAGGAACTTGTTTCCGGAGCTTGAGGGCATTCCCTGCAAGATATATGAATTGCTAAAATTTGAGGCAGAACCGATGGCGATAGATTCGCTACATATGCGTACTGGCATTAGTGTTCCGGATTTGATGTCGGCATTGACAGATCTTGAATTTGACGGTATCATATCCCGTCAACCGGGTAACCGTTATTCAATATCATGACAAACGTTTTATAGGTTAGGTTATCGGTCAATCAACAAAAACAGGAAGAATGCAATTGCATTCTTCCTGTTTTTGTTGATTATTTGGTATAGTCATCGTCTGTTAAGACGAGGTTTCTGTTAAAAACGGTCAAGAACAGTCTCGACCAAGTGTTTAACCTTCGGCTTATAATCAGTGTTGGCATTATTTAGACGACGTTCGGCAATGATGCAACATACGGTCATCGCTTTATGTCCCAACAATTTGGAAAGACCCTGTAGGCAGGCAGACTCCATTTCGAAGTTCGTTATCGGTCTTCCGTTATAGCGGAAACTTTCTATTTTTTCATTCAGATTTGGATCTGCAAGCTTAAGCCTTACCATGCGTCCCTGTGGTGCGTAAAATCCCACGGCAGCTATGGTGTATCCACGCTCCATATCGTCGCGTCCGATACGCTCTACAAGATCAGCATCTGCATCTACAGTATAGGGGGCTGCCCAAGTTGGCTTCCAGTCAGTGTGTTTGCAGAATGCATGCTCAAATTCAAGATCGCACACCTTGTCACGGTCAGCATAAAAGTTCAGGATTCCGTCAAATCCCATACCTTTTTCAGCGATTACAAAATCTCCTATATGGAGATCTTCCTGAAGAGAACCTGATGTGCCTATGCGTACAATATTGAGGGTTCGGTGTTCCGGTTTAATTTTGCGGGTATTGAAATCTATATTCGCGAGAGCATCAAGTTCTGTCATGACAATCTCGATATTGTCGGGACCGATGCCATGGGAAATTGCCATTATAGGCTTGCCCTTGTATGTTCCTCCGATTGCATGAAACTCACGGGATGAAACATCATACTCGATGGTGTCGAAATATGAAGCAACCATATCTACGCGTCCCGGGTCTCCGACAAAAATAATGTTATCACGGAGTTGTTCCGGTTTCAGATGTATGTGAAAAACGGAGCCATCATCATTAATGATGAGCTCAGAAGCCGGGATGATTCTATTTTCTGTCATAATATACAAATTTAAGGTTTATAACGATACAACATTTGAGTCGTAATAACGACTATACAAATGTAAACAAAATAAATTAAATGTTCACTAAAAAGGTTATGAAAAATTTGGTATATATCAGAAAAAAGTTGTAATTTTGCAAGCTATCAAAAACGACTGAGGAAAGATGCCGGAGTGGTCGATCGGGGCGGTCTCGAAAACCGTTGTGCCTTTCAGGTACCCAGGGTTCGAATCCCTGTCTTTCCGCAACCTAAGGCGACAAAAATCAGCCTTTAAGCGACAAACCGCAGACTATCAAATATTTCTGCGGTTTTTCGTGTCTATCCCTTTCAACTCAGGACTGAAATCAGACCAAGAAAAGACCTCTCCGGACATAGTTTTGGCACTAAAATGGCACTAAGAATTTTCCGATAGGTTTTAGTGCCAAAATAGTGCCAAATAGCGTTCCAAACATATAGTAGTCAGTAAATTACAAAGACACAATTCGGACGAAACTCGGAAAATAAGCGTCATTTTTAGGCACTAAAGTCAATAGGTGTCAGTGGCTCGTCCACCGTCACCTATCGACGGCATAACGCCGCCAGCACTGCAAGACCGCCCCGCCTCTCACCGCTTTCGTCAGAGCAAAATAAAACGTTACTGCAACATTATGCTGTGGCAAATCGTTGTAATATGAAATAAATTTAGTAACTTTGCCACACAAAACTGATACTATATGGATAAGACAATCGCACGAAACTTGAAGAAACTCAGGGAAACAGCCCGATATACGCAGGATGAGGTAGCGGAGGCTCTCGGCATTACCCGCTCTGCTTACAGCAATTATGAATCGGGCGACCGTG
>CAMYSW010000138.1:0-6864 GCA_947297425.1 uncultured Porphyromonadaceae bacterium | reverse complement strand
ATATCAACAGGAGTACCGTCTTCAAGGAACGGCATATCTTCCTGACGTACCACACGCGAAACAATACCCTTGTTACCGTGACGACCTGCCATCTTGTCACCTACACCGATCTTACGTTTCTTGGCAATGTAAACTTTTGCCATCTGCATGATTCCTGAAGGAAGCTCGTCACCAATAGTGATATCAAACTTCTTGCGGCGGAGTTCACTGTCGATCTCTTTAGATTTGCGGAGATAATTGGTGATGAGTTTTGCAACCATGCCGTCAATACGCTCATCTCCTGTCCAGTTGCTTAGGTTCACTGTTTCGTAATCGATAGCGCCGAATACAACGTCATCGAATCTCTGACCCACAGGAACAACATCAACACCTATGAAATCCTTTACACCCTGCGAGGTATGACCTTTCAGCAACGTCTGCATCTTGGAAACCATAAGCTGACGCAGGTCTGACTGTTTCTCTTCATATTCCTCATCGAGAATAGGAAGCTGGGCGTTCGCACTATTCTTATTGCTCTTCTTCTTTACAGCTTTGGAGAAAAGATTGGTACCGATCACAACACCCTTCAATGAAGGTGAAGCCTTAAGCGATGCATCTTTCACGTCACCTGCCTTATCACCGAAGATGGCACGAAGAAGTTTTTCTTCAGGAGTAGGATCGCTTTCACCCTTGGGGGTGATCTTACCGATCATTATATCACCGGGAACCACATGGGCACCGACCCTGATTATTCCGCGCTCATCAAGATCCTTGGTTGCGTCTTCGCTTACGTTTGGAATATCAGAAGTAAGTTCCTCCATTCCTCGTTTCGTCTCGCGAACATCAAGAGTATACTCGTCAACGTGGACAGATGTCAGTATATCTTCACGAACCATGCGTTCGTTAAGCACGATAGCATCCTCATAGTTGTAACCCTTCCATGGCATGAAAGCCACTTTCAAGTTACGACCCAAAGCGAGTTCACCTTTCTCGGTAGAATAACCTTCTGTAAGGATATCACCCTTTTCTACTCGCTGACCCTTGTTACATATCGGACGAAGGTCAATAGTAGTTCCCTGGTTGGTGCGACGGAATTTCGGAATCCTATACTCTTTAACAGACGACTCAAATTCTACAAATTCCTCATCATCGCTCCTGTCATAGTTGATTCTTATAACCCTTGCATCTACATATTCAATCGTGCCCGCACCTTCCGCAGTGATCTGAGTACGGGAATCCCTTATGAGTTGTCCCTCGATACCGGTTCCTACGATAGGAGCCTCGCTACGGAGCAGAGGCACAGCCTGGCGCATCATGTTAGATCCCATCAATGCGCGGTTAGCATCGTCATGCTCAAGGAAAGGAATCAAAGATGCCGCAATTGAAGCAATCTGAATAGGAGCAACATCCATAAGCTGCAACTCCTGAGGAGCAACTATCGGGAAGTCGGCATCCAGACGCGCTTTAACCTTTGCATTTATAAACGAGCCGTCATCGTTGACAGGCGCATTACCCTGAGCGATTGTCTGTCCTTCTTCAATCTCGGCAGTCAGGTATACAACCTCATCATTCTTGAGATTAACCTTACCATTATCAACCTTTCTATATGGAGTTTCGATAAATCCGAGATTATTTATTTTTGCATATACACACAGCGAGGAGATAAGACCGATGTTCGGACCCTCAGGAGTCTCGATCGGGCAAAGACGGCCGTAATGGGTATAGTGAACATCTCGCACCTCGAAACCTGCACGCTCACGGGAAAGACCACCGGGACCGAGAGCCGACATACGGCGCTTATGTGTTATTTCAGCCAGAGGATTAGTCTGGTCCATGAACTGTGACAAGGCGTTGGTTCCGAAGAACGTATTGATGACTGCCGAGATAGTCTTGGCATTGATCAAGTCTGTCGGTGTGAACACCTCATTGTCACGAACATTCATTTTTTCGCGGATTGAACGTGATATACGTGCCAATCCGACACCGAACTGATTATAAAGCTGCTCACCGACAGTGCGCACACGACGGTTGCTGAGGTGGTCGATATCATCGACATCGCTCTTGGCATTTATCAGCTCGATAAGATATTTAATGATGGCGATTATGTCCTCACGGGTGAGAACCTTCACGTCCATCGGAGTGTCAAGTTCAAGTTTCTTGTTGATCCGATAACGTCCCACCTCACCGAGGTCGTAACGTTTTTCGCTAAAGAACAGGTTCTGGATCACCTCTCGCGCTGCTGCGTCATCCGGTGGCTCAGCATTGCGGAGCTGGCGATAGATATACTGCACGGCTTCCTTCTCTGAGTTTGAAGTATCCTTCTGCAGCGTGTTGAAGATAATGCTATAGTCAACGGCATTCACATTCTCCTTTTCTACAAGAATGGTTTTAACACCGCTTTCCATGATAGCATCTATCATCTCATCGGTTATTTCGCTTCCTCGATCCACAACAACAGTGTTGCGTTCGATAGAAACAACCTCACCTGTGTCTTCATCAACAAAATCCTCCACCCAGCTGTTAAGAACGCGGGCGGCAAGTTTGCGACCGACTGAATTTTTCAGATTGGTTTTTGTAACCTTTATCTCCTCAGCCAAATCAAATATCTGGATAATATCCTTATCGCTCTCAAGACCTATGGCACGCAACAATGTTGTAACCGGCAATTTCTTCTTGCGGTCGATGTAGGCATACATCACATTGTTTATGTCAGTCGCAAATTCTATCCAGCTTCCACGGAAAGGAATAATACGGGCTGAATAGAGCTTTGTGCCATTGGCATGAGTGCTCTGACCGAAAAACACGCCCGGCGAACGATGGAGCTGAGAAACTACAACTCGCTCCGCACCGTTGATAATAAACGTGCCTTGCTCGGTCATATACGGGATAGGACCGAGGTAAACATCCTGAATTGTGGTAGCAAAATCCTCGTGATCAGGATCAGTGCAATAAAGTTTGAGCTTAGCCTTGAGGGGCACACTGTATGTGAGTCCACGTTCAAGACATTCCGCTATAGAGTAGCGCGGAGGATCGATATAATAATCGAGGAACTCCAGCACGAAGTTGTTTCGGGTGTCGGCGATCGGGAAATTTTCTGCGAACACCTTGAAAAGACCCTGATCTTTTCTCAACTCAGGGGGAGTGTCAAGCTGCAGAAAATCCTTGAACGATTTCAACTGCACTTCCAAAAAATCAGGGAAAGGCAGCGGATTTTTTATCGACGCGAAATTTACGCGCGGTTTTTCGGTAAGTTTTACTGACATTGGTAATAAGTTAATAAAGGACTTTGGTCGTACGGCTCCTCAAGAACCCATCGACGGGATTTGGAGAAAGGTTGGAACATGAATAAATAGGTTAAGAACGCTACCTTTGAGCGTTCTTAACCTACTTTCAGATTAAGTCGATTATTATTTGAGTTCAACTTCAGCTCCGGCCTCTTCGAGTTGTTTCTTAAGACCTTCAGCCTCAGCTTTGGGAAGACCCTCCTTGATTGTGCTGGGAGCACCGTCTACCATTTCTTTAGCCTCTTTCAGACCAAGACCTGTGAGCTCTTTCACGAGCTTAACAACTGCGAGCTTGCTTGCGCCGGCAGCCTTCAGAACTACGTCGAAGTTTGTCTTCTCTTCCTCAGCGGGTGCACCGGCTGCAGGACCAGCAGCAACTGCCACAGCAGCAGCGGCGGGTTCGATACCATACTCTTCCTTGAGGATTGTAGCAAGTTCGTTAACTTCTTTTACAGAAAGGTTAACCAATTGTTCTGCAAATGCTTTCAAATCTGCCATTGTAGTATATATTTTTTATTATTTTTACTTGGGGAATGATTATTTGTTGGATAAGGTTTCCAAAATGCCGTGCAGTTTGTTGCCACCGCTCTGAAGAGCAGAGATAACATTCTTGGCAGGAGATTGGAGCAGACCGATAACATCGCCGATGAGTTCGTTCTTGCTCTTGATATTGGCAAGGGTATCCAACTGTTCCTCACCAACATAAACTGTTTCCTCCACGAAAGCACCCTTAAGCATAGGAAGGGTATCATTTTTGTCGCGGAACTTCTTGATAAGCTTAGCAGGAGCATTGCCTACGTTGCTAAGCATCAAAGTTGTCTCGCCATGGAGAAGGTCATAGAGTCCGGAATAATCAACATCGCTTGCCTCGAACGCAGCCTTAAGAAGCGTGTTCTTCACGCAAAGCATCTTGATTTCGCCGGTGAAACATGCACGACGCAACGCGCTCGTTTTTTCGGCATTCAATCCGGAGGTCTGAGTCAGATAGACACAGCTGAAATTCTTCAGCTGATCGCCTATATTTGAAATTATAATAGCTTTATCTTCCTTTTTCATTTTCGTCTTCTTTTAAAGATTATTCAGCCACTGATTTGGTCTCAACTTTTACGCCGGGACCCATTGTGCTCGAAAGATAAATGCTCTTGATATATGTACCTTTGGAGGTGGCGGGTTTCAATTTGACAAGAGTGTTGATAAACTCTTTTGCATTGTCGCGCATCTGCTCTGCAGTGAAGCTCACTTTGCCGATAGAAGCGTGAACAATACCGGTTTTATCTACCTTGAAATCGATCTTACCCTGTTTTACCTCTTTTACTGCCTTAGCAACATCCATGGTAACCGTGCCGCTCTTGGGGTTAGGCATAAGTCCGCGGGGACCGAGGATACGGCCCAAAGGACCGAGCTTACCCATAACCGAAGGCTGAGTGATGATTACGTCAACGTCTGTCCAACCCTCCTTGATTTTCTGGAGGTATTCATCAAGACCAACATAGTCAGCACCGGCTTCCTTTGCTGCAGCTTCAGCGTCGGGACCGCACAACACGAGCACTCTAACCTGCTTGCCGGTGCCATGAGGAAGCGACACTACGCCGCGAACCATCTGGTCGGCTTTACGGGGATCCACTCCAAGACGGACATCGATATCGAATGAAGAATCAAATTTCTCGAAAGAAACTTCCTTCACCTTCTCGGCTGCCTCGGCCAAAGTGTATGCCTTCCCGGGTTCAATCTTCGATAAAGCTAACTTTTGATTTTTTGTCAGTTTTCCCATTTTCTTGAAGATTATTAATTAAGTTCAGGGAACGCCCCCTTGACGGTGATACCCATGCTTCTCGCTGTGCCTGCAACCATATGCATTGCAGAATCCAAAGTAAAACAGTTCAAATCCGGCATTTTGTCTTCAGCAATTGTCTTTACCTGATCCCAAGAAATCTCGGCTACCTTCTTACGGTTAGGCTGAGCGGAACCGCTCTTAACCTTGGCAACTTCTTTGAGCTGCACGGCAACCGGAGGAGTCTTAACGATGAAGTCGAAACTCTTGTCCGTATAGTAAGTAATTACTACAGGAAGAACTTTTCCGGCTTTATCCTGGGTGCGGGCATTGAATTGCTTGCAAAATTCCATGATATTGATACCCTTAGAACCAAGTGCAGGTCCTACTGGTGGAGACGGATTGGCTGCTCCGCCCTTAATCTGTAATTTGATCTGTCCAGCAATTTCTTTTGCCATTGTTCTACTTTTTTAAAATTTGTTGCGAAATTGAATCATTCTGAAAGTGTAACATTCAGTCAGAATCACTCTCTTTCAACTTGCGAATTTTCCAACTCAAGGTCAGTGGCTCGGCCAAATATCTTGACCTCTACCTTGATCTTTTTCTTCTCTGAGTTAACCTCTTTGATGACACCGCTAAATCCACTGAAGGGTCCGAACGTAACCTTTACTGGTTCTCCAACAATGTAACGATCGGATGTTTCCTCCGCTGGCTCGCTCATCTCATCGGCGCGTCCCAGCATCCTCATCACTTCGCTTTCACGTAACGACTCAGGCTTACTGCCCTTTGCGCGACCACGCAAAAAATCAATGACATTAGTCGTGTTGCGGAGCTCATATTCTACTTCTCCGGTAAGATTTGCCTGAATAAAGACATAACCGGAATAGAGAGTGCGCTCTTTCAGCACTTTCTTGCCATTGCGAGTGGTGTAAACTTTTTCAGTTGGAATCAATACCTGTGAAACGTAGTGTCCGAGATCCGTGTTTTTGATCGCTGCCTCCAACACTTCTTTGACTTTCGCTTCCTTTCCCGAGATGGCACGCAATACGTACCATTCTTTCTTTGATTCAGCCATTGAAATCCTTATTTGAAAAGTTTAAAAATTGATACTGTAAACCAACTCCATAAGAAGATTGAAGATCTTGTCGACAGCCCAAATGAAGACTGCCAGGATGATGGAAGCTATCAGCACCAGCACCGAACTGTTAACAAGCTGCTTCTGAGTCGGCCAAGAAACCTTATACACAAGTTCGTCATAAGATTCCTTTATATCCTTGAATAATTTCATATTGTTCTCTATTGGCACGGGAAGAAAGACTCGAACTCTCGACACCCGGTTTTGGAGACCGGTGCTCTACCAACTGAGCTATTCCCGTAGATTAGGGGCCTCCATAGCCGAAGGCCCCTATTTATGTTTTAGTCAAGAAAACTTATTAGTCTTCAACAACTGCTGTGATCTGACCAGAACCAACTGTGCGACCACCTTCACGGATAGCGAAACGAAGACCATTGTCCATTGCTACCGGAGTGATGAGCTTAACGTCGATCTCTACGTTGTCACCAGGCATAACCATCTCAATTCCTTCAGGAAGTGTGATCTCACCGGTTACGTCAAGAGTACGGATGTAGAACTGAGGACGATATTTGTTGTGGAACGGAGTATGACGACCACCCTCTTCTTTCTTCAAGATATAAACCTGAGCCTTGAAGTGATCGTGAGGTTTAACCTGACCGGGATGGCAGATTACCATACCGCGCTTGATTTCGTCTTTGTCGATACCACGAAGGAGAAGACCAACGTTGTCACCAGCTTCACCCTGATCCAACAAT
>CAMYSW010000137.1:0-6878 GCA_947297425.1 uncultured Porphyromonadaceae bacterium | reverse complement strand
GTTTCCATCTTATAGACCGACATAAGGACAGATATTGATGTCATAGACCGATTATGAAATATATTTCGCCAGATTAACCCCTATGAAGCGAAATAGACATATATTGACACTCTTGAAAAAAGATATTCTTCTTAAGGCAGCAAAAGAAAAATGATTTTTTAATGTCTTTTTAATAATATTATCCGACCTCTTTGGATTGGCACGAAGTGCACCTGACAGTGTCTGCATAAATAAGCTGTCAATATCCCTTCTGATCTCAACTCCCGTTAAGACTTTAGCATGTTTTTCTACAAAAGCAGCCCCCTTAAGGGCATCCATAGCTATTTCTTTTTTAGAATGAGTTGCCGAGGTATCAACCTGTACATAATCATAAACTATTTCGGATATCACCTTCACCATCTTGCTTTTCAATGACGCCAAAAGACATACCGCCATATCCTCACCGCTCCTTATACCAATAGGCATCGGCACTTGCAGTAGAATAGATTTCCTATATGCCTTCGCCCACAATTGCCACCGAAGCTTACCGACACACATTTCAGAAAAGCAACCATATCCTGTTATTGCGTCGGCTTCATAAGAAAGGCTCTTCAATAACCGCCCTCCCCTTGAGATTACAAACCCACCAATAACCATATCAATCATGGGATCGGAAAATGGACGTACCAAGTTATCAATTGCATTATCCATCAAAGAATCATCTACATCCAGGAACGTGACGATATCACCTTTTGCAACTGATATTCCAACTTCACGCGCTACAACAACTCCTTCGTTGCTTTTATTTATGACTTTAATTCTCCTTTCTATTGATGCGAGATTTGTTAAAATATCATACGTTCCATCATTACTTCCGTCATTTATGAAAATAGCCTCCCAATTATGGAAGTCTTGGGATTGCAATGACTTATAACAATGATCAATGAATTTTGCACCATTAAAGACGGGAATTATAATCGATATGAGTGGTGTCATATAAACTGGATTACCTTTTCATTTGTGGCTTATATCCGGATAAGAGTTTGGAAAGTGACGTGTATCGCTTATCGAAGACATCAATTTTATGCGTTAGTTTGAACACCGTGGTAGATGATGTTACTTTATTGAATAAATCAAGTGAGAATTTGGTGTTCAGGTTGTCCAGAAACCACATAACATCTGTATTATTCACCGGTACAGAGTCTATCATATTACGTATTATTTCGGATTCTTCATAGCAAGCCTGAATAATACGGTCAATTAGAAAATAATCTATAAGTTGGTTATTCTCTTTCCAATATCCACAGAAAATCATAAACATAGACTTTGTCAAAGGATTGTTTTTTAAGCCTCCGATACAGAAGCCTGTCCACAGAAATTTTGTAGGATTTTTTATCGTCCAAAATGAATTATTTCCGAACGAAGGTGAGAAATTATACGAAACAAATATATTTGCATCCATCCAGATACCTCCGTTTTGAGTAATAAGACCACTTCGCAGAATGTCTGAAAAGTTTTGTATGGAAATTATACCTGATTCGAACTTTCGGACAATATATTCAGGCAAGCCTATGTACGAATTATAGTTTTCTGAGTCAATCACAATTACATCATATCCAATGACATTTCTCCGGATTGATCCAATTGTTAGTTTCACGCTTTCCGGTGCTGATTGCAGGCCTTGCCACCATAAAGTCCATATTACCTTAGTTTGCTCATTCTCGACGTTTCCACTTTGTGTCTTGACAATATAACCGCCATGTTTTTCAACAACATAGTCAGTAATGTTCCTTGAATGTTTTTTTTCAAGTGCCTTTGCAATTTTGTTCATACCAAGGTATGTGAAGAATCGGGCTGACAACCCTATTGCAAAATGACAAACACCTAAATATTTAATGGATGGTACAGACCTGTCTATATAGCGTTTTATTTTGGTATACATACTCATGAAATATCGTGATATTTGATGACCTGATCTTTATACCTCTGCTCCCCGTCCGTTTAATACAATCACATAGTTTATTAGGAACAATATTGATATAAGCATTTTGCTAACCCCGATAGTCATAGCCTTGCAATCACACAAACCAATGTAAATGAGTGCTAACAGCATGATAACCTTATAATCCTTATTTAGAAGCATCGGACTGACCATAAACAGTTGATAGGCAATGACGGCAGTGTATCCGAATATTCCCCAATAGAATAAATTCCGGAGGACACCTATATCAATATGCTGATAGTATTTTCCGTCATATCCAATCAAATAGCCATCTCCCCATAGGAATGATTCAAGACTTATCGGTGTGCTCCACATGTTCATGAGATCATCAGTAGAGATGCTTGTAAAACCTCGTCCTTCAATAAGGTTATATAAGGGTTCAAGTGCGTATGGCAATAGGAATGTGACTGCGAAATCTATATATTCCGGGAATAATATCCATATCAACACAATGATAAAGACAAGAGCCAAACATAATTTCGTCAATAAATTAAATTTCTCCCATTTCGATACATGAGAAAAAAAGAAAATATAGATCATACTTAATATTGCTCCGGCTAAACCAGTGCGCCCCGCAAAGAAAGTACCTAAAATCAAGAGAAACCAACCAAACAGATATTTTGTCCGGATGTTAAAGTCCATGTATTCCTTTACATACAAAAGAAATATCATACCGAAAGACAGTGATAATCCCCATCCGTTTGAACCGGACAGACCTAAACCACGAGTGCCATGGCTTGATGTGTGTAGATTGGAGTCTCCGCTGAAATAAGTTGTTATTGAAGCGATAGCCGGAACTGCAGATGCAGCTAATTCAATAAAACATTGAATTAGGTATGCAGCTATTATCAACCGTATTATTTCAGTCGTATTTATCAAATGTTTTTTTGATAAAAAGGCTATAACAAATATCCCAAGAACAAACTGAATAATCTGAGCTAAAATAATTTTAAAATAATCAAGGTCATATGAGGAATGGGCGAGACTATATATGTAAGCCAATATAAGTAGAAAAAACTGGAAAGAAAATATAGTTAGAATCCAACGATTTGACAGGATTGATATAAGTCTACACAGTTGTCGTCGCTTCCACAGAATGAAAAATGAATATCCTCCTGCAAGCATACTGCTTTGCAGCGGGCCGACAATATAGAAACAGAAGATGTAAAGGAACAAAACAATTGTATCCTGTATTCTATATTTCTCAAGCGAGATCCGAAAGATCCTATCACTAATTGACACCACTCGCGGAATATCTTTGAGGTGCTATATGTTTGGCTAAAATACGCAGATGATCCCTATGTGTCAAACCGGTTCGATATACGCGTATGGTATTCAGATAGTTTAAAAGAGAACGCAATGAATACCGGTCTAATGACAGGAACAGATAATAGAAATAATACGATATCGCCTCGCGATTGCCATTGGCTGGGGTAGCCAAGATTTGTTTAACCCTGTCTATATAAGAAAGAGTGATAGTCTCTGGAATCCCCTCGGTCATACCGATTTCATATCCCAGATCATTCAATAACTTGCGCCTGACCATTTTGGTGGTATCAAGTTGGGATTCTTTATGCAGAATGGATACCTGCTGCCTATTGTGTCGGTGGAGAAAGAGAACCTCGGGGATATTTGCAAAAAGACATATTTTCCCCATATCATACCACAGCTGCATATCCTGCGCATACCTTAGATTTTCATCGTAACGAATACTATTTTCATGAATAACACTTGCACGCATCATGGTTGCAGGATGGTCGAAGGGTGGTCTAATTATCCACCTAAGCTTGATTTCCTTATCTTCGACAGGAATTTTCCGGACGGCATCCTTATTACCAATATCCTTGAGCCAACAACCTACAATCCCGTATTCAGGATTATCTTCCAAAAAAGATACCTGTTTCTCAAACCGTGTTGGCATCGATATATCGTCGGCATCCATGCGGGCTATATACTTGCCTTGACACATGTCAAGCCCTCGGTTAAGAGATTTGGTGAGACCTATATTATGCTCATTTACCGAGATTTTGATACGTGTGTCGGATTGGACTTTGCAGTCAAGATATTCAAACAGTTCCTGCCTTGTAGGATTGTCGTTTATTATAATAAATTCAAAATCAGTAAATGATTGGTTTAAGATTGATTCGATTGCCTCATCAACCCATTCAAGCGGTTCCTTGTAGACACTCATCAAAACTGAAATCATCGGTAATTTAACCTCCATTGCTTTCTTGATTTATATATTGCCACAAGCCTTATAAAGTCAGCCTCTCGCAATATACTATAGTTTACCATTTGCCAATAAAATTTCCACTACCCAACGATGAGTCTCGCAACGATACATATTAAGAAGATGAATCGTGTTTACCCGATTCGGGAAAAGCACTCTTCTTGCAACATCTTTCAATAGAGTCCGGTCCAGTGAGAGTTTGGCAAAGCCACTTGCCGAATACATCAATCTATATGCAGGAATAAAAACGGTTAGTGTCTTGCTAATTTCTTCGGAATATAGTTTATTATCGTTCAAAATGGCATTCAGGTTTCGTAGTCTTTCTGAAGTTGCCTTAGTACAATCACATCCTATAACATGCTTTTCTGGACTGTAAGATATCGGTTCAACATTATATGTCATTCCGAACTCATCTATATTAAAACTTACACATAAACTATTATTCCAAAAATTTGGATAAACAGCATCTGCCTTCTCAAAACAAAAATTACCTAAACTATAAAATATGGGCTTCCCATTATATTCTTCCCATCCTTGTGGGATATGAGGATGCGACCCGACAACTGCATCCACGCCTAAGTCGATCCACATTCTATACAATTCCCGATATTGAGGTAAAGGATGATCACAATATTCCAAGCCCCCATGATTGTAGACAAAAATATAATCTACTTTTTTGCGGATTTTTACAATACTTTTTACAACTTCAGGAGAAGACATCCATGCACATCCGAAATCGTCAAAATCTTCAACACAACTAAATTCCCTGTGTGTCAATGAAAATATCGCTACCTTTAAATTATCCTTTTGAACCAATAATGGTGCGTAGCATTCCTCCTTTGTTCCGACTCCAAAAACTTTGAAATCAGAAAATGCATCTCTTGTTTCCTCCGCACAACTCCTGCCAAAATCCATCATATGGTTGTTGGCAAAAGCAATACAATTGAACCCGTATTTTTCCAACCAGCCGACCGCATCGTAACTTTGCGATATGTTGGGTCCTGATTTTAGAATCGGAGAAGCTTCTTTTATTCTTAATGGAGCTTCAAAATTTACGACATTAAAATCAGAATCGGCAGTCAAATTTCGCAAATGCTCAGACAGTTTTAAGCAATTAGCATTTTGACACACAAAATCTCCATAAAAATTAATTTTCATAGATATAATTATATCATGCTTTTGCGATTATGATTCCCAAATTTCCATCAGTCCGCGATAAGTATACCTATATACATCCAACAAATCTCTAAATCTGAATCGTAATCCATAGGCTATGGTGTATCTGATAAGGTCTTTTAAAATTTCAGATTTATTGTATTTTTTATTTATATATGCGTAATTACGGACATGAATCGAGTTATGGAAATAGCATTTTTTCCAATTTACAAACGGAATAATATTATAGCTTTTCAGTCCACGTTTAGGATGGTAATGGTATGCATGGCATATAGTGGCAATTTTAAATCCACTATGACTCACACGATTTGTGTATTCAGTTTCATCCCCCCATATGAACATCTCTCTCTTTATATACCCTATCTTATCTATAACCTTATGATTAATAAATGTGCCATTGAACGGATTTATGGCATTTATGAAAATCTCTTTGTCATGAAAATATGCAGCATCCGTTTTGCCCGCAAGTCCAAAAGAAAGTTCTGTATGATTACATTCATTTATCACCAAAGGGTTGACATACAACAAATCACGCTTTGTTGCAACATTCAGTAGAGTGTATAAAGCGTTCACTGCCGGAACCCCATCGTCATCCATCATCCATATCCAGTCGAGACCAGCCTCGTGCGCCATTTTCATGCCGGCATAAAAACCTCCGGCACCACCATCATTAGTATCCTTGAATACATAAGTAACTTTAACAGGTGATTTAGAATGTTTGTACATCAATGTCTCGACTTTACCATGTTCGTTACTGTCAATAAAGTCTCCTTTGATATAATTTGCCTCTTTCAGCATCATCCTGGTTTTATCATCAGAATGATTGTCTATGATTAAAATCTCAGTAGGAAGGAGCGTCTGCGCAACGACAGCATCAAGACATCTTATTAATAAGTCGGCACGATTATATGTAACGACAACCACACCGATTGTATTACTTGTTATATTTTTCATTATTGAGAGATATTACATGAAATGAGAGAAGACTTGGGCTATGATCGGAGCCATATCATAATATTTATATTGGGCAAGACGACCACCAAAGAGAACATCTGTTTCCAACTCTGCAAGGCGGCGATATTGTTCGTAGAGAGCCTGATTGCGGGAATCGTTTACCGGATAGAAAGGCTCCATGCCGTCACACCACTCGGTTGAATATTCATGCGAGATAACAGTGCGGTGGTGTCTATAGACATCGTTTCCGAAAGTTTCGAAATGTTTGTGTTCGATAATGCGTGTGTATGGCACTTCTGCCGAAGTAAAGTTTACCACTGCATTACCTTGATAATTCGGTTTGTCAAGTATTTGAGTGTCAAATCGGACTGTACGATATTCAAGCCGTCCGAAACGGTAGCCGTAATACTCATCAATCTTGCCGGTGAATACTATTTTGTCGGCAATAGATTCCCAATGTTCGCGATCAGAGAAAAAATCAGTATCAAGCAACACATCTATTCCGTCAAGAAGACCATTAATCAAACGATTATATCC
>CAMYSW010000136.1:0-6916 GCA_947297425.1 uncultured Porphyromonadaceae bacterium | reverse complement strand
GTTATTATCGGATTCGCAGGTGCCGCGCATCAGGCATGGAGCGCTAACCTCTATTCCACGATCGGCGATATGTTTCCGACCTCAACAGTCGGAACGATCGTAGGTATAGGCACTATGGCAGGTGGAGTCAGTTCATATATTATAAATCAAGGTTCGGGAATACTTTTCGATTATGCGGCAAATTCTGGAGCTGAGTTCTCTTTCATGGGCTTTGAAGGCAAGCCTGCAGGATATATGATAGTGTTCAGTGTGTGTGCGGTTTCTTATCTTGTGGCTTGGATTGTAATGAAAATGTTAGTGCCCCGTTACAAGAAAATTGAGATATGATTTGTTTTAATTAAATGATGTTTGTAAAGCCTGTTTGAACGGTCTGTTTGAATTTTGACGTTTTTTTGATATAAATTTGAATAGTTTGCAAGGCATTATGAATATTTTTCGTATCTTTGTAAATAAAGAGAGATAACACACTATCACTAATGAATTAAAATTTGAGCTATGAGAGAATCTTTTGTATTTCTTGCCGATGGTTTTGAGGAGGTTGAAGCGTTGACTCCGGTAGATGTCCTTCGCCGTGCAGGGATGCCGGTTAAGACCGTGTCAATAACTTCTTCGCTGCAAGTTACAGGCGCGCATGGAGTGACTGTGACTGCCGACTTGATATTTACCAACACCTTGTTTAAGGATCCTGCCTGGCTGATTCTTCCAGGAGGGATGCCCGGAGCTTCCAATCTTTATGATTTTGATCAGCTTCATGGGTTGCTCCGTAATCAATATGAATCAAAAAACGGCAAGATCGCAGCCATATGTGCATCTCCTGCGGTGGTGCTCGGACAAATGGGGTTGCTTAATGGGCGAGAGGCTACATGCTATCCCGGATTTGAAGAGATGATGGACGGGTCTGTCCATTCAGAGAAAAGGGTGGTCAGTGACGATAAATTCGTGCTCGGTGCAGGTCCTGCCTTGGCTTTGAAATGGTCTTTGGCGATTGTTGAGGCAGAGCTTGGACGGGAGAAAGCGGACAGTATTGCAGCCGGTATGCTTTTATATAGCAAGAACCGTATTGACGTTGATAACTATTTTGGGTAGGCTTTCATAGCGTACCGCAGGTGTCGTAAGCATTATCCGTTTTAGTAGTGACCTTAGTTACTTATGTCAGATATTTATTACACAATAGAAGGAGCCGGCGAGTCTCAATATAAAGAAAAGATGAGCCGGTTCCTTTCATTTGCCATTCCTGTTGCAGATTCGGATGCAGCCAAGGCAGAAGTTAAGAGATTTCAGAATCGATTCCATGATGCGCGGCATGTATGCTGGGCATATATGATTGGCGCGGACCGTCTTGAGTGGCAGTTGAACGATAACGGAGAGCCGTCGGGCACGGCAGGAAAGCCGATTCTCGGACAGATCAACAGTTTTGAACTTACCAACGTTCTTGTAATAGTAGTGCGTTATTTTGGCGGTATAAAGCTGGGCACGTCCGGTTTGATAACTGCATACCGGGAGGCGGCGCGTCTCGCACTTGAAGAGGCGGGAAAAGTGGAATTGCGAAAAATGGTCCGGGTGAAGCTTGTCTTCCCATATGTGGGTGCAGATGGCGTGATGCGGTTGATAAAAGGTAACGATATTAAAATTATAGATCGCACATTCGATAACACATGTGGCATGACAATCGAATTTCCCGAAAGCATGTACGGAGAAATATACGGAAAATTATCAAAAATCGATGGCGTGTCTGTGGTTGATTAAAACTGCTAAAAACAGATGATAATTAGTTTTTAAGGTTGAATTTTAATAAAAAATAGCCAAAAACATCAGAAAATCACTTTGAAATATATAAGGTTTCAAAAAAAATTACGATATTTGCATTGCCAAATTTGCTCAGGCACTTTTGGATACCAAGAGTATACGAAAAAAGTGTATAAAGATAAAATATCAAAACAATGACAAAGGCAGATATTGTAAACGAAATCTCCCGCAGCACCGGTCTTGAGAAAGCAGCTGTGCTGGCTACAGTTGAGAAATTCATGGAAGTGGTTAAGGATTCCATGGCTAACGGCAACAACGTTTATCTCCGCGGCTTCGGTAGCTTCATCATCAAGAATCGTAAAGAGAAAACAGCCCGTAACATTTCTCGCAACACTACAATTAAGATTCCGGCACACAAAGTTCCGGCTTTCAAGCCCTCTAAAGTTTTCCTTGAGGACGTGAAGTAATCTATTCGAAGAGATACAAGATAAGAATATATAACAATTATTAACATCAATAATCATGCCAAGCGGAAAAAAGAGAAAAGGTCATAAGATGGCCACTCACAAGCGCAAGAAAAGACTGAGAAAAAATCGTCATAAGAAGAAATAATCGTGGTTTTTGAACCCTCGATTGTTCTATGCGCATAGAATAACGGAATAAGGACAAACCCGCCGCGCCGCCACGGTCGAGGTGAGTTTGTCCTTAATTTTTTAATGCATGTTTCTTTGAGGAAATGTTGCAAATAGTATTAACCTAATGAAAAGCGAATTAGTAGTAGACGTTCAGCAGGAAGATGTTTCGATAGCTTTGCTTGAAGACTCACGTCTTGTTTCGCTGCAGAAGGAGAGTCGCAATATAGCGTATGCTGTAGGTGATCTCTATCTTGCTAAAGTGAAAAAGATAATGCCGGGTCTTAACGCCGCCTTCCTTGATGTTGGCTATGAAAAAGATGCTTTTCTTCATTATCTCGACTTGGGTCCCCAATTCAGCACATACAGCAAGTTCATCGCAGAGGCGATGGCAGACAAGAAAAAGGTGCCCAATATTTCGAAATTCAAGCTCGAGCCGGATATTTCCAAACAAGGGACTATCGGAGACGTTATAAAGCCAGGAGAGCAGTTGCTCGTTCAGATTGCCAAGGAACCGATTTCTTCCAAGGGGCCGCGTCTCACCACGGAGATTTCTTTCACAGGCCGTTTCATGGTGCTTATGCCATTTGGCGATAAGATCTCCATTTCCCAGAAAATAAAATCCACAGAAGAAAAGATCCGCTTGCGCCAGCTTATGAGCAGCATAAAGCCTAAAGGGTTTAGTGTGATAGTGCGCACATCTGCGGAAAATAAGCGCGTTGCAGAACTTAATCATGAAATGCGGACATTGGTGAAATGTTGGGAAGAATCCATTTCCAAGATGCAGCGCAGTCAGTCTCCGGCTTTGATCTATGAAGAGGACTCCCGCATGGTCAGCGTGATCCGTGATATCTTCAGTCCGAATTTTGAGAATATTTATGTTAACGAAGCTGAGGCTTTCACTCAGATTCAGAATTATGTGTCGTTGATTGCTCCCGATAATAAGGATATTGTCAAGCTTTACGCTAAAGACACTCCTATTTTCGATCATTTCAACATAACACGCCAAATTAAGAGCAGTTTCGGAAAGACGGTATCTTTCAAGAGTGGCGCCTATATAATCATTGAGCACACGGAAGCTTTACATGTGATTGACGTTAATTCAGGCAATAGGAGTAAAGCTTCTTCGGATCAAGAATCGAATGCATTGGATGTCAACCTCAAGGCGGCAGATGAAATCGCCCGTCAGTTGCGGTTGCGTGATATGGGCGGAATTATCGTGATCGATTTTATCGACATGAATAAGCAGGAACATCGGCAGGCTCTGTATGACCATATGCGTGAAATCATGGCGAATGATCGCGCTCGGCATAACATTTTGCCACTGAGTAAGTTCGGATTGATGCAAATCACGCGTCAACGTGTGCGTCCGGCTCTTGACATTGCAACGAGCGAGACGTGTCCCTCTTGTTTCGGAAAAGGTGAGGTGCAACCTTCTATATTGTTTACCGATAAACTGGAAGAAAAGATTGAATATCTTGTAGAGAGTCTCAAGGTAAAGAAATTTAAAATGTATGTGCATCCTTATGTAGAGGCTTACATAAAGAAAGGCATGTTCTCACTCTATGGCAAATGGAAGTTGCGTTTCGGGCGCGGACTCAAAGTGGTTCCTGACGAATCGCTTGCTTATCTTGAATATAAAGTGGTTGATGACACCAACAAGGAGATAGACCTGAAAGAGGAGAGGGACATGAGTTCAAGCCAGAGCAAGAATCGTGTAAGACTCAAGAATCGAGATAAAGAAGAGAATTGATTTTTTCATGGCAGATTCTCCGCACAGGAGACAGAAATTTAAAAGGTCCGCACTATGGTGCGGACCTTTTTGTATGTTCAAATCTTTCATTATTTCAACACACTCCTATATTGTTTTAAGGAAATCAGCGACAACGAAAGTGGAACCGCCAATATAGATTATGTCGGATGGTCCGGCGGATTCGGTAGCGGCTTTGACTGCGGCTTTGACTATATGGTATGTGCCCGAGATCTTTAGCCCCTCGGCTTCGCATTTTTTAGCGAGAATTTCTGCCGGCATAGCCCGTGGAATCGATGCTTGCGTGATATAATAAATGGCATTGTGGGGCAACAAGGGGAGGATATGGTCAACGTCTTTATCCGATACGAAGCCAATGATAAGATGCAGCTGCGAAGCGGAATCGGATGCCAATTTCTTAGACAAAAGCTTATCAAGCTGATTCATGTTGTAGCTAATGCCGGCTTCATTGTGCCCTGTATCGCAAATCGTGAGGGGAGAGCGAGACAGACGCATCCAACGTCCCATAAGTCCTGTGTTTTCAACAACCTTCTCTATTCCTTCACGTATCCTTTCTTTATTCAGTTTGATTCCTGCATCAGGAAGTATATTGAGAATATTGAGAAGTGTGTTAATGTTCTTCTCCTGATATTCTCCTGCAAGGGGAAGATGGAAGTCGCCAGCAAGAGGAGAAGAGCATTGCCAGCCCCATTCTTCATCCGGAGTGAACGAGGTCAGGAGGGTGTTGTTGTAAGCTTCTTTCAGTGTCGCTCCTGTAGCTATAGCATGGCTACGGAAAACAGTTTGTGTTTCTTCAGAGGCTTCTCCAATTACCGTGGTTATTCCCGGTTTCATGATGCCGGCTTTTTCAGTTGCTATCTCGGCAAGAGTGTCGCCAAGAAACTGAGTGTGATCGAAAGAGATGTTTGTGATGGCGGAGGCAATAGGAGTGATGATGTTTGTTGAATCAAGGCGTCCTCCCATTCCGACTTCAATAACAGCTATATCCACATTCTCCGAAGCAAACCAGTCGAAAGCCATTATCATGGTAAGTTCGAAAAAAGAAGGATTTATATCATTATCTGATTCGCGCCAGCGTTTAGTAAAATCTATCACCTTCTCCTTAGGAATCATTTTCCCGTCAATTCTTATGCGCTCTCTGAAATCTACAAGGTGAGGAGACGTATATAATGCTGTTTTGTAGCCGTGAGCCTGCAAAACGGAAGCAAGCATATGTGATGTGCTCCCTTTTCCGTTGGTGCCCGCTATATGTATTGACCGGAATTTGCGGTGTGGATTGCCGAAGAGATTGTCAAGGGCAATTGTGCGGTCAAGTCCTGGTTTATAAGCTGCAGCACCTACTCGTGAAAACATCGGTAGCTGTGAATATAGGAATTCGAGAGACTCCTCGTATTGTTTTTCGATATTCTCCATAATCAATAATACAATATGAAACCGGCTAATCCTGCGAGTATTATTATCAGGATCGGGTGAATACTTATTGTCTTTTTCTTTATTTTAAAAGGGAAGTATGCGAGGCAGAATGCAATAAGGCAGATTGCAATGTTCATCCACATCTGGCTCATGTTGCCGTTAGGATTGAAGTTTGCCGCATTCATTAGCATTATTGCTGCCGAAGCAATCAGTCCCACCACGACGGGGCGCAGACCTGAGAAAATAGCTTTGATGGCTCCGCTTTGGCTATGGCGGCGTATGAAATGCGCACTGTATAAAACGAGAAAGAAACTCGGCACTGTCACGGCTAACGTGGCGAGGACGGAACCTAAGATTCCCCAACCGATTCCCTGCAGATATGGATCAACGCTGCCCGGGGCAACAAAGCCTATGTATGTTGCGGAATTTATGCCGATAGGTCCCGGAGTCATCTGGGAGATAGCCACCACGTCTGTGAACATGGTCTCTGTGATCCATCCGGGTTCAACCACAGCCTTTTCCACAAGTGACAACATGGCATATCCGCCACCGAACCCGAAGATGCCTATCTTCAGATACGCCCATATTAACTTTAAATATATTGACATTTTAATTCATGTATTTTTTTCGAGGAATCCACCAAAAAAGGAAGCCGCCGAGACCTCCAAGGATAATATAGAGTATCGGACTTGATATGAAACCTAAATCAAGAGAGATCATGAGTGCCACAATCAGTGGTATCCATACGGTTTTCCAACCTATTTTTGCAGCTTTTGCAGAAGTCAGGACCGGAGCTATTATCAAGGCGACCACAGCCGGTCTGATTCCCATGAATATCGAGGAAATCACGCGATTGTTCTTTATAATGTCGGGAGTGAGGAATATCGCTATTGCAAGGATGATAATGAATGATGGCAGTATAGTGCCAAGGGAGGCTATTATACTTCCTTTGGTGCCCCGTAATTTGTCGCCCACCGCAGTCGCAATATTGACGGCGAGAATGCCCGGCAGACTTTGTGCGATAGCCAGCAGGTCAAGGAAATCGTCACGCTCGATCCAGTGGTACTTGTCTACGATTTCGCGTTCTATTATCGATATCATAGCCCAACCTCCCCCAAATGTGAAAGCGCCTATCTTGAAGAAAGAAGCGAACAGTCGCCATAGACTTGTCCGGCTTGTATTGTTTACATTTATCTGATTGTTTTCCATAAACCGTTTAAATAAGCAACGCGACTTCTTTTCTGAAATCGCGTTGCAAAGTTAATCATTTTAAATAAGTGTTTAAAACTTAAAACAACATATCCTTAATATTTGTGGTCGGTTGATTCGAGGGAGGTTGAGGTCAGTTTCTTTT
>CAMYSW010000135.1:0-6920 GCA_947297425.1 uncultured Porphyromonadaceae bacterium | reverse complement strand
CATATATACCGACCATAGAGCGCGCAGCCTCCTCACTACCTTTAAATATATAAGGGATAAGCATCTGACCCATGTTCTGGCTCATGATGCCGGCGACACCGAGAATCAAAAGCGGCCAGCTATACCCGAGCATCCGCAACAACAACCTGCGGTCAATGCCAAAACGTTGCCCCCGTAATTCCGGAAGCAGGCATAAAAGGACAACAATTGTGGAAATAAGATTGGCAACAAAGATCCATCCTATTCCGAACGCTTCGCCACCTATAGGCTCATAAAACCAGCTTACAGCCCACGGCACATGCTTCATAAGTGCCGGGCAAGCAAGGAGAAAAAACAGGTTTAAGGATATGTTTATGGTAATATTAAGAAACTTGATACCGGCAAAACGGAACGCCTTTTTCTTATATCGAAGATATGCAAAAGGAATATTTGAAAAAGCATCAACAGCCACAGTCACTCCCAATAGCCACACAAAAACTCTATGATTAGGCAGCAACAGCCATTTCGACACGGGTGACAGAAAAAGAGACAACAACACCATAAACAACAGCGATGTTGTCCCGACCGATGAAAGGGATGTCGAATAAACCCTTCCCGGATCCGCCTCCCTGTTGACAAACCGGAAAAAACCGGTTTCCATTCCATAATTCAGGATAACGAGAGCCACAGCTGTAAAGCTGTAAAGATAGCTCACGATACCATATTCCTCCGTAGGGAAAATATAAACATAGAGCGGCACGAGACACCAGTTCAAAAAGCGCCCCACAATACTGCTAAGACCATAAACGGCCGTTTCCTTTGCCAACGATTTAATGCCTGCCACTTGAAATAAACAGCTTCTAATTATTAAAATTGTCCATATCCACTTGTTTCCGGATATTATTCAAAAAGGGAAGATTGCCGCGCACCCAACGTACGTCCCAGATGCATATAGGCAAGTTCTGTCACCTCCCTGCCTCGCGGTGTACGTTTTAGGAATCCTTCCTTAATCAAGAATGGTTCATACACCTCTTCAATAGTGCCGGCATCTTCCCCTATTGCCGTAGCAATAGTGGTGAGTCCAACCGGTCCACCCTTGAATTTATCAATTATCGTAAGCAATATGCGATTATCTATCTCGTCAAGACCGTGACGGTCAATATTCAAGGCCTCGAGGGAATAACGAGCGATTGACAGATCTATGCTACCGGAACCTTTGACCATTGCAAAATCACGCACCCTGCGCAATAATGAATTTGCCACACGGGGAGTGCCACGGCTGCGCAACGCAATCTCCATTGCCGCCTCCTCGTCAATTCCGATATTGAGTAATCTCGCCGAGCGTTTTATTATGCCTTTGAGTGTATTGTGGTCATAATATTCGAGATGACAATTGATGCCGAATCTCGCACGCAAAGGAGCTGTCAGGCTTCCGCTACGTGTCGTAGCACCGACAAGAGTGAACGGCGATATCGTCAGTTGCACGCTCTTCGCACCGGGTCCTTTGTCAAGCAATATGTCTATACGGAAATCCTCCATTGCGGAATATAGATATTCCTCCACAACCGGATGCAGCCTATGAATCTCATCAATAAAGAGCACGTCATGATCTTCAAGGCTCATGAGTATGCCGGCAAGGTCACCAGGTTTGTCAAGCACTGGACCTGATGTTACTTTGAAGCCCACACCCAGTTCATTTGCCACAATATTCGACAGCGTAGTCTTTCCGAGACCGGGAGGACCATGAAGCAAAGTATGGTCGAGAGCCTCTCCCCGCATACGGGCAGCCTCTACAAACACTCGCAGATTTTCAATTATTTTTTCTTGACCGCTGAAGTCATCGAAAGCTAACGGACGCAATGCTTTCTCAATATCGCGATCGCTCCCATCCGGACGGTTAAGTCTCTCCCTTATGTCAAAATCCTCTTCCATGATGCAAAAATACGAAGAATTTGTTAATTTACACATCATGAAAAGTTAAAACATGCGATTTACAAAACTATTCACGCGCCCTTGCAGTTATATTTACAAAAGTAAACAATCGTGGTTACGCGCCCTGGTGATAGCGCTTTCCTCATTTGACGAGAGTCTTGAAGCGCATATTGCTCTAAGAACACTACGAAGCAGGCAAAAGCATGAGCCAAAGCGAATAGCGAAGTAAGAAATCACCTTTTCGTAACCTTGATGTTGCGGGAGCGTCGGTTTAGGCCGGTGCTCCCGCCTTTGTTGATATCACTCTAACGAGAGAGTGCCACAATCGTCAGGAGCGAAAGCGCCCCGTTAACATCAAATTTTTTGACCGACGCCGGAAGAAGAAGAGTTTCCCCTTTCTTTACAGAAGTAGACACTCCATCCACTTTCAGTTGTCCCTTTCCATCTAGACACAACACTCCCATAAAAGAATCCTTCGGATTGGAAAGAGTGCGTTCGCCTTCTACCTTTTCCCTATTGACCGAGAAACACGGACCCGAAACCAACGGAAGCGAAGCTGAAGACGGGGCGTCATGGCTTTCGGGACAATAACGGAATGCCGTCTGACGGGAATCCCCGTTAGCACATATTTCTATCAAAAGTGTCCCGTTCTCATCAACAAGTTTAAGGTTCAGCGGAAATTCTCCTCCATATAGAGAATACATCTCTTCTCCAATCAGCTTCCCTTTCTGTTGCTCCACAAGCACTTGAAGATCCATGCCCGCGTTATCCCCGTTTGCCACGATACTCTGCTTTCCGGGTATAGTCGACAATTCCCAACTCTCGCCTATTGAACTGCAATTTACGGAAAGTCCTTTGAAACGGGCGATATTGTCACCCCCGCATCCGGTATTTCCGAAATATGGCAGAAGTTTAATCGGTTGTCTCATCAGATATTATTTACTTATCTTTAAAAAGAAGCATCAAGGCAGGAAGGGAAGATGCCGCATAACTGCCAATCAGCTGATCATCAGGAGTGGGGATCCCAAGTTCACCATCGCATATGCCGGCTGAATTTCTGTTACGCATTCCGGCGGCAATATTCTTATCAATAAACTCCCTATATTGCCCCTGTCCGCATTCATTGATCAAGATATCCATATATTGTGCCCATATTGCCGGATAAACACCCTGCTCAAGACTTCCTTGATCATAAGGCTTTTCATGGTTATGCGCCCATGGCAGATATCCCCCTTCTGAAAGCACATTTATCGAATAGTCGGCACCCGCCTTGGCATTTTCAAGATAACGGGAGTCTCCGGTAGCCTTATAAAGCAAAGCTGCCGCACCGATAAACGTGCCTTGATTATATAGCAACGGATGCCCTCCGCGCGAGTCGCCATGGCGGTTGTCCACAATCATACCTGTAGACATGTCTCCCAATTTTTCTGCCGACCATCCGTATATCTCTTTTGCCATTTCAAGATAACGCTCCTTAGTCTCATAATGCGGACGCGAGAATGAACCATAAGAATTTGTCCATTTCTCAGGAGAAGCATCCGGCTTACGGCTTGCCGGAGTGAGATCATAGAGCATCATTGCAGCAACGACAGTAGGAAAGTTTATACATGACATCTTACCATCTCCGGCAGAGTTAGCTTTAGGTTTTTCCAATGGCTGCCATTGCCAGAACATGCCTCCACCCAATCCTTTCTCGGGATCTGCATATGAGCCTGTATCTCCCACTTTCGGAGAGCCATACCACACCCTTGCAAAACTTTTCTCGGCAAGTTCCCTGCAATCATCTCGGTCAAGAATCTTTGCGGCGCGTGCCATAGTAATGGTCCACCACTGTATATCGTCATAAATGAACCATCCTCGGTTAGTGTCATTATTATCGAAATCAAAATTAAGATAATGCGACACGTTTCCGTCTATAATCTTATTTGCGAGATCACGATACTGACGTTCACGGGCCTTATCTCCCTCTTTCTGCGCCAACACCATAGCATTCATTGCCATATCGGCATACATCGGCTGACACCAGATGGCAGCCGCTCCGCCCCAACGGTCTACAGCAGCCGAATCCGCAGTAGTGTTCTTATAGATATATTTCGCTGAATCAAGGAAAACAGTATTGAAAGAATCGAAAACTTCAAAAGCATCATTGGAGGGAGCCGGAAGTTTAGATGCTCCGCATGTTGCAAAGCCTAATAAAGAAGCTGCAACAAATGTAAAAGACAATAGTTTCATATGCATTATTTTTAAACAACTTCTTACCAACGGAAGGTAACATTCTTGCCGTCGGGTTGGTTATCAAATTTTACAAGATATGTGCGAGAAGATGCATCCCATGCCGAAGGAACATAAGATTCCACTCCATCTATCTTTACACTTTTCGGTGCAGAAGGCAAGAGCACCCTGGCTATGCCGTCTGTCTCTGCCGGACTTTTGGCAACAAATGAATACTCCCTTTTTCCGGATTTTTCATCGCTCTCGCGGAAAGAGGCGGCAAGCACACAAGGCTTCTTGCCATTCTTCACGTTTTCCAGATCAAGCAGCATTGCCTGACTTCCGGGATTGACAGCCACAATATCCTTCACGGGAAGCGCAGGATCAAACATGTCAATATATTTACCCCTGAGGATTAGAGGCTTGTCTTCGACACTTTCGTCAACCACCGCCGCAAGGGTATAAGGACCGCGATGAAGCAGGTAACTGTTCTTGAATTTAAGCTTACCGGCTTTAGCATCTTTCTCATAAAGACCGGTCAAAGTGCTTATAAAACCTGCGTCTCCATTGGCCGAGAGTATAAAGTCTTTGGGATCATGACGCATCACGCATACAGTTCCTTTCCCTACCTTGTAGCTTCCTTCTGCAGCATTTTCTGGAATACCCATCAATGAGAACAGATGCTGCGAAGGTGATGAATAAGAATTTCCTCCCGTGCTCCACCATTCCGGCACCTGCTGGAAGGGATCTTTATCAGATCCACAATAAAGCAGCACACCTCCATTTCTCACCCATTCATTCAGATGATCGTGAGCTGCCGGGTCAAGAGGTTTCATATTCGAATAGGTCATTACCAACACTTTTGTCGATGCAAGAGTGGCTGGAAAACCGAGATTCTCGATATGCACCGTCTTTACAGGCACACCCAGTTTCACCAAAGGCAAGGCAATGCCATAAAAATTGGCAAGCTGAGGGTCATCATACCCCTCATGAAGCGGGAACCTTTGGAACATCAACGAATTAGACATCAGGACACCTATGCCATGATTACCGGTAACCACATCCTTCACCGCAGGCATCTTATTGAGAGAGTTGATCATAACCTGCATCTGCGTGGAATAGAACCTCGGTATCTTTATTCTCTCATCGCTATCCTTGCTTTTGCGGTAAAGACCTTCATAAATGCGTTCAGGCCATGGCATCACTTCATAATCGCTAACTCCGGGATAAAGGAGTTGTGCCGTGAAAGTAGCCTGATAATTCCTTTTATAGTCATCCCAATCTTTAGCCCGATCCTCTATCGGATCAGTCAAGAAGAACATTTTCCGCCCTGTCGGAGCTGTCATTGACTCCATGGAGCCATATTCCAAGAAAGCGGTCTCAAAGACGCGTTCCCGATAATTGCCGTTATAATAGTTAGGTTCACGTGAAGTTCCGGTCCACACTTGTGCTATATATCCGTCAACACAAGGGAGGGAAGCAAGACTTGCCTCGGGACTCACAATCTGCCATTGGGAATAATTGACCAGAGAATGAGTCGGCACATAGCATTTTATATCCCTGCCGAGGCTCTTGCCATATTCCTTTGCATATGTGAACACCTCGTTTAATGCACGGTAATATAGATGATATTTCAGTTTATTGGAGAGGTATGTAGCTTCAGGCGACTCATGCTGCGGCTGCCATTCCGTGCCATAATACTCTTTCCATTCCCTTTTAAACGCATCGCTATAACCGGAGCGCGCCCAAAATTCGGGTTCTTCCATAAATATAGCATCAATTCCGGCATCAATCACACGCTTCACGTGTGCCGTTTTCAGATATTCAAGAAAATTCATTGACGGCACAATATAGGGCACAAGATGTCCATGCCAAATAGTGTCTCCCTTCATGGTCACCTGCCCCTCGTCAAGGTGAGGTTTTCCATCCCATTTGCCTGTGAAATAATCCTGATACTCACCCCAGGCTATACCGGTCATAAAATGGACGGTGTAACCACGGTCACGCCAACTTTTCACACGATTCTCAAAGTTTCTGTTACCGCCACGATCCGACGGATTACCACCTACACCATAAACCATCACGGCATCTGCACGATTGTCGATAGACGGGCGCCATTCCCGGGAACTTTGGAACGTGGTTTTAACATTATCATCCACCGTGCCATTCGCCATGCCCGCTGAAAACATCAGCGACAATGCCGCCACGGTTTGCACATGGAAAGATGAGGAAAGTTTCAAAAGTCTCAGTTTCATGATATGTAAATTCAAATTTTATTACAGTTTTTCTGGAATACAATATTAAGTGATTTTCTAAGACACTGAATTCAAGATGACCTCTGTGTCTAAAACATCCGAATAATTGCAAAATAAACAAACACCATTCATATTAGAGTTTTAGTCATTGCCAAATAAGTATATATCAATGTATGTATACAGATTTGGCAAGCATATACACACTTTTAACTACTCGAATATTTAATTTTACACTATTATTCAGTAATACTTTTAAGAACTCAAAAAAATGCAAAACTCATCCCAAATCATGAAATTTGCCGCCCTGGCTGCAGCCGTGGCAATCATGCCCGGCTGCAGTTCCCATAAAGGGAGCTCTCCGGCAACTTCGGATCCGGTCGATTATGTCAGCACTCTTGTGGGGACACAGTCAAAACATTCCCTCTCTACAGGCAACACCTATCCCGCGACAGCACTTCCATGGGGCATGAACTTCTGGACACCTCAGACAGGAACCATGGGCGACGGTTGGGCATACACTTATGATGCCGACAAGATACGAGG
>CAMYSW010000134.1:0-6925 GCA_947297425.1 uncultured Porphyromonadaceae bacterium | reverse complement strand
TGACAACCCTGACTGTCGCGCGGTGCGCACGAAGGGACTCGAACCCCCACGTCGTTAGACACTAGATCCTAAGTCTAGCGCGGCTACCAATTACGCCACGTGCGCTTATCTGATGCAAAATTACAAATAATATGTAGATCCTGCAATAGTTTTACTGTAGATTTTGGTTTATAAGTATTTGTTAACTTTTGTTAACAAATCGGGGGGTAAAATGAAATTTTGTGTGTAATTTTGTAAAAAATATATAAGGTAGGCGATCTTTTTTGATCGTATTGCATTTTTTGACTATGATGTCGGCGGAGTGATTGCATCTCCATCATAATTCTTTATCAGAGTTAATCGCCCCTTTGCCGGTTTCTGTTACTAACGATTGGAATATGAAATATCTATGCAGTCTGGCGTTTGCCATGCTGACATGCATCGGAGTCTCCGGGCAGGTAGCTGTCAAGACGAATCTATTGTATGATGCAGTTACTACACCTAATTTAGGCGTGGAGGTCGGTTTGGGGCGCAAATCAACAGTCAATCTCGTATATGGGTTTAACCCATGGTCTTTTCATTCTGACAGTAAGGGTGAGAGGAAAGCGAAACATTGGGTTCTGATGCCTGAATACAGATGGTGGACTTGTTCGAAATTCAACGGACATTTCTTCGGTGTTCATGCAATGGGAGGAGAGTTTAACGCTGCCAATGTGTCTTTGCCTATTCCCGGTTTTTTCTTTTCCGGTGACAATCTCACTTCGGAAGTCAAGGACAGCCGTTATCAGGCGGTTTACGCCGGGGCAGGTTTCACTTATGGCTATCAGTGGATATTGGACAGCCATTGGAATATTGAAGCCGAGATAGGTGTGGGATATAATCATGTGTGGTATGATAAATATCGCTGTGGCGACTGTGGAGGCAAGCTCAAGGATGGTCAAACTAATTATGCGGGTGTAACGAAGATAGGACTTTCCATCATGTATATTTTCTAACTATGAAATTAATAAGATATTACTTAACATCCATATTGGCGGCAAGCTTGATGTTTGCTTCTTTTGCGGCAAAGGTTGACGGGAGGATCGGATTCTCCAAGTTGGAAAGCTCAATGTCGGGAGAAGGACTGCGGATATATTCGGAGATTAACCTCGATTCTGTGAAGCTTGGTTCTAACGATCAGTTTTTTATTACCCCGGTGGTTGAGGATTCCAAGGGAAACAGCGAGGTTTTGCCTTCCGTGCTTGTTAACGGACGCAACATGCATTACGCATGGAAGCGAGGTAGTCTGGGGCGCGATTTCGCTGCCGGCAGGAATATAATCAAGGAGGTTAAACGCGACAATGGAAAGCAGCAGAGTGTGAGATATGCCGCGACTGCCGAATTGCGTCAATGGATGCTTGATTCTTCGGCGCATGTAAGGATGGTAGTAGATACTTGCGGTTGTGGACATGCATACGGACAATCTGCAGGGATGCCGGTTCCTCTTGATCTCAATCCTGCACCCCGCATGCGTGTGGCATATATGACGCCTGCGGTCACGGAGCTCCCGGTGTCTATTCATGAAGGGAAGGCACGTGTGCAGTTTGAAGTTGACAAGACCGATTTGCATTCCGAACCCTATATATGCCGCAATGGTCAGCGTATAGACAACCGGTCTCAGCTAAAAGTTATAGATGACTCGATACATTATGCGTTGAGTGATCCGAATGTTGAGATCGCGAAGATCCGGATATGTGGTTATGCTTCTCCGGAATCTCCTTATATACATAACGAATATCTGGCAACAAACCGCTCGCGTGCGCTGTCGGAATATATAGCCGGACGTTATAACCTCCCTGTCGAGAGGAGTGAATATGATGCTGTGGCTGAAAACTGGGGTGAATTTAGGGAGATGGTAGAAGATGCCAATGACATAACATCGGGGCAAAGAAAAGATCTCCTTGATCTAATTGACCGTCCTGCATATGGTCCTGCCGACTATGATGCCAAAGAGCGGGAGCTCAAGACTTCTCCTAAATTTGCCACTCTTTATAAAACCAAGATACTTCCCGAGTGGTTTCCCCGTCTGAGGGCAACTAAATTCGAGATACGGACGCGCCTGAAACCGATGTCGGATGAGAAGCTTGCAGAGGTGATGGCTGCAACACCGGAAAAGATGTCGCTTAATCAGATGTTTCGTGTGGCAAGGCTCTATCCCGAAGGATCGGAAGAGTTTAATAAAGCTATAGCGACTGCGCTCAGGCATTATCCTGAAGATCCGGTTGCCAATCTCAATTTTGCCGTGGCGGCAATAAAGTCCGGAGATATTCCAAAGGCGGAAGGTTTGCTCTTAAAGGCGGGAGATTCGCCGGAAGCGGAAAATGTGAGAGGTGTCATTGCGGCTTATAAAGGGGATTTTGAATCAGCCAGGCACCACTTTGAAGTTTCCTTGAATTTACCGGAAGCTGCAAAGAATATAGAGATGCTTCCATAAAGAGGCAAAAGATTGAAGACACAGAACTAACGATTGATAATATTATGAAATTTAGACATTTAAGTGTAAGCGTGGCAGCGCTTATGGCGCTTGCTGCATGTTCCGATGAGAACGATCCCGGAGTAGGGGGAGGTCCCGTATTTGAGGGTGACGGTTATATCGCTGTGAAAATTAACTTGCCTACGCAGCCGTCCACGCGTGCTGCCAATGACCAGTTTGACGACGGAACCGTAGAGGAATATAAGGTGAATGACGCATGCCTTATCCTTTTCAAAGGTGATAACGAAGCTACTGCAACCGTTCACAGTTCTTACGAGATTACCGGCTTTTCTCAGAATGACCATCCTTCAAACGGTCAGATTTCGACTGAGTTTATGAAAGCCGTAAAAGTGCGAGATATTCAGTTGGCGAATGGAGAGCATCTTTATGGATTGGTTTTTGTTAATTACAAGAACATAGCAGAGGTTGTCGGCACAGACCTCCATATCGGAGGTCAGACATTCTCCGGTACATTCGCTAATCTTCTTCCCTTGACTTCCAATGTTGATTTCACAACTAAAAACGAACAAGCGCCTAAAGATTATTTTTTCATGACAAACGCTCCTCTTGCGGATAAATCCGGAGGATTAGTAAATCCTGCCGGAGCTACGTTTCGCACACTGGTGGAATTGACAGGAGGTTTGCAAGATACTGCCGAAGATGCCGAGAAGACTCCGGCTGGAACTATTTATGTGGAGCGTGCCGTGGCAAAGACTACACTTTCAGTGACTGCAACGAAGGCTCTCGTAGATCAAAGCTCCGGTGACAAGGCGGAACTTGAGATTGAAAGCGTTGAATGGATTGTCGACAATACGGAACCGTCTTCATTCATAGTGCGCAATCTCGGAGACAATTTTTCTACATGGGCTCCTTATAAAAGCACGGTTTACACCGGTTCTAATGGTTTCCGTATGGTGGGTTCCAATATAGTGGGAAATCTGGATGCGTCGACGCATCTTTACCGCACATATTGGTGTGTTGACCCTCAATATGACAAGGCGGCTCCAACAATGACAACAGTTACTGATAATACTTATTCCAAGCTTGTAAAAGACGGGAGCGTGTTCAAAAGTGGATCAGCGTATTGCTATGAGAATACGTTTAATGTTGCCAACATGAACTATCGTAACACCACCAGGGCGGTGCTTAAAGTTAAATATAAGAATCCGAAGGCTGAGGGACAATCACTTTATACAATAAACGGACGTGATGACCAGATTTTCTATTACAGGCGTAATGCCACGAGCCTGGCGCGTGCTTACGTGATTAATGACTCTAAAGTTAAAGAGGAATTTCAAAAACTCCTTAAACCGGATCAGAAGGATGTTCAGCTTAATGATTTCATAAGACTCCGTTTCGAGAAGAATGACAAAGGCGACCTTCAGATGGTTAATGTAGATATAAAAGATTACCGTCAGGACGATCCCGATAAGAATCCTGATTTTGTCGGAGTAGACATTACGGAAGAGAATCTTGCAAACACACCCTTTGCAAATGCGAATCCACAGCTTACACCGGATTTGATAAAGGATCTGATCGCAAGGGTTAACGAGCGTTTCAATATTCAGGAATATACCGGTGGTGAAAGCTATTATGACTTGAGGTTTACGCATTTCGGACTCCCGTCTTCAACGAATCCTCTGCCGGGTGATCTGACACCATGGATTCAGAAAGCGGCTTCCACTACGGATGAGGCTTATACCGGAACGGATCCTGAGAATGACTATCTCGGTCGATACGGAATGGTTCGCAACAACTGGTATGACGTGGAGGTTTCGGCTTTCTCTCATCTTGGCTCACCTGTGGCTCCTGATGTAACTACAGATACAACTTCCGATGATAATCAGAAACAGGAGAAATGGGTAGCTTTCTCAATAAAGGTGCTCTCATGGGCAAAACGAGTGCAGACACATGAGTTTTAAGCACAATACCGGTCTGCATTTTAAGATAGCTTCTTAGAATACAAGTTTCAATGAATTAAGGAAACATAGCCTTGACAGGGGTGGAACCCTGTCAAGGTACCAAACGATTATTTTCGGTAAGTAATGAAATGATTCAGATTTTTTATGAAAATCCAATAAATCACTTCAATACTCACTTACGAACAGATTTCTAACGATGAACAGATTTTTTTTGAGGTTTATCACTTTCCTTTTCGCAACCTCTCTGACGTTTGGAGGGTGCACCATGATTGAGGATAAGACGGAAGATTGCCCGTCGGGGTTATATGTGCGTTTTGTATACGATTACAATACGGCACGTGCCGATATGTTTAAAGATCATTGCGGACATGTCACATTATATGTATATGACGAATCCGGAAAGAAAGTTGCAGAACGAACCGTCTCTCATGTAAACGGCATGGAACCGCTCAGAAAATATGGCTATGCCGTTCATTTCGAGGATGGGGAGTTGCCGGCAGGTCGTTATCGGCTTCAGGCTGTCGCCATGCAGAAGGATTGGGATGAGGCGCTTGGATGTAATGGAGCAAAACACCGGCGCACGGAGGTGTCGGATTCGGAGTCGCTTCGCATATCTCTTGATCATGATGATGAGCAGATATCCGGAACAAACAGGCATCAGGTGAATGCGGAAGCGCCCCTTGACACGTTATGGCATACATTAAAAGTTGCATCCTATGCTCCTCAGGATGGCAGGGTTGCTCCGGATCTTCATCGTACTGTCAAACCGTTTTCCATATATCCACTGGAAGACCAGTATGTCACTGTTGATGATGCCCGAGCCACTTACGCTACAGTATCTTTGATCCGTGACACCAAGCATCTGAATATAACACTTCGTGATATCGATGATCCTGATAATATTTATGATACGGACTATGAAGTTATCCTGCTTGACGACAACGCCCATCTCGCGCACGACAATGAGGTGATACGCACTGATTCACTCCAGTATTCGCCATATGCCAGCTGGACATCCCGTCTTGAAAACGGAGGAACTATTATAGACGGGAATACGACCGCACCCGGTCAGCGAACCGCACATTACAACCTTATGTTCAACAGGATCTCATATAACGCAGACATAAATAAATCGGCGCGTTTGCAGATCATCAACCGCCGAACAAATCAGCAGGTTGCACTTATCAATTTGCCATATACCCTCGCTGAAGGGAGGATAGCCTATGATATATATAATTATTCTCCACAAGAATATCTTGACCGGGAATATGACTATCGTCTCGATTTCCTTTTAAAGGGAGGCAAATGGTTTTATATGGATGTAGTGATCAATGTGCTTAGTTGGTCAAAACGTTTCCAAAATGTGGAATTGTGAGAATCTTGAAAAAATATAGTTACATATTGATGTGTTGCCTCTTGGCGGCTTTTGTTGCCACGGGATGTTCGGATGCAATCGCAGTGGATGAAACACCTGAGCCGGAAGAGGGAGGAATGTACTTGATGCTGAATCTGTCGGTGTCTCGCGGCACGAGGTCAAATCCTTCGGGAGGTGAGACGGGAGATGGCGAAGAAGGGGGTGTGCGTCGGGAGAATGAAATAGAAAATCTTGCACTTTTCTTCTATGACCATGAAAAAGGACCTGATGCTCCGGATGACACACCGTTGCTTCATTATGAAATGTATGAAGGTCTTTCTCTGACTCCCGGGGAAAACAATACGGTATCGCATGTTGTAAGGGTTCCTCAGTATGGCATGAAAGACGGTCATAGGGCTATCGTGGTGGCGAACTTCACAGGAGATCCTTCTGCCTCCAAGACTCTTGGAGAACTTCGTAAATCTATCGTGACGGCGCCATGGCGAGCTTCTGCATCGGTGAAGGATTATTCAAGGTTCACAATGGCAACCGCCTCCGGCGAGTCTCCTTATGACGGACGGATAAACTTTTTTGACGCTCTTAATCGTCCTATTGAAGGGACGCGGGAGGATCCGTTTTACATGATGGCAGAAGTGGAGAGGGTAGCGGCAAGGATAGATCTCATGTTTGACGGAATAAATATCGAGGGAACAGATACAGATAAAGGTGAATTATGTTATAACGTAACTTCCGGAACTGCGGCAGGAGATCATGGCGTATTGTATGTATCTCATGTTCTTCCTGTAAATTCCATGAAAGATGGGACTTCGCTTTTAAAACATGTCACAACAGGTGTGGATGACATGGAGAGCCTTGTTGTCTGTGGTGACGAACTTACTGATGAACTGAAGAAAATACCCATTAACTATGTGGTTGAACCCAATACTCTTTCAAAGTCGACTGCTACCGGTGCCGATCTATCTTCTTGGTATGGCAATACATCTGCCGAATACATTAGAAACAATCCGGATGCAATCTTTACCGAAGCCTCTCATATAGGTAACTGGTTGTCAGTTTCGGGGCGTGTGACAGATTGTTCCGACTGATTTGATAAAACAATGACTTTGGCATATGTGAATGAGAATACGCAGCATATGT
>CAMYSW010000133.1:0-6947 GCA_947297425.1 uncultured Porphyromonadaceae bacterium | reverse complement strand
GCCCAATACGGCATTTCAAACACAAGCTTCGGCATCGTGATCGGAATCGGTTCCCTCGTTTATGGTCTATCGCGATTCATTAACGGATTCGTGGTTGACCGGTTCAGTGCGCGAATCATCATGGCAATAGGGTTATTGCTTTGCGCCCTGTCTAACCTTGCATTCGGTTTCGGAGTCAATATAAGCGGATGGATCACCGGAGCGGAAGCCGGTCCGGATTTCATGAACATGCTCATTATGGTAATGGCGGTTACAATTATATGCAACCAGCTTTTCCAAGGTGTGGGATATCCTCCGTGTGCCCGTCTCCTGCCCTGTTGGATACACCCGTCACAACTGGCTACAAAGATGTCTATATGGAACACGTCGCATTCCATCGGTGCAGCCCTGGCTGTCGTTGTCTGCGGATATATCATGGGAACAATGGGTACAGACCTAAGTTCTGATCATAGCATCATAGCCCGCATAGCTGCCAACCTTAATCTTGATCCTTCGAACGAAGCGCATCTTAAAACAATCATGAGCTATGCGCAGCATTGGGACGCTTGGAAATATTGCTTCTGGATTCCTGCCGGAATCGCAGTCTGCGGCGCAATATGGCTTTATGTGGGACTAAGGGATGACCCCCGTTCTGTAGGACTTCCGGAACTACCGGGCACAAAAACAGGCAAAAATGATGATTCATCTGCAAAAAATACCTCGCGTAAGGATTTTCTCAAAGTGATGGTATGGACAAACCGTTGGATCTGGACTCTATGCATCGCAAATATCTTTGTTTACGTGATGCGTATGGGTATTCTTGACTGGGGTCCCAAGTTCCTTACTGAGGCACGAAATATGAGCATTGAAGATGCAGCCTGGTCTGTCGGCGTATTTGAGATTTTTGCTATTATAGGAACAATCGGTGCAGGATGGGCGACTGACCATATATTCAAGGGTAAAGCTCACCGCATGTGTCTTGTATGTATGGTGTGTGCAGTAATATTCATGAGTATATTCATATTCATGCCCGGATTACCTGTAATCGTATCAATTATAATCCTTGCAATGGCAGGATTCTTTATCTACGGTCCACAAGCCTTGATAGGTATAGCATCCGCCAACCATGCCACTAAAGAAGCTTCTGCTACGGCAAACGGTCTTGCTGGCATCTTCGGTTACGTGGGGTCTTTCCTTTCTGCAATAGGCATCGGTATCGTTGCCGACCATTGGGGATGGGATGTAGTTTTCTACATCATCATTGGTGTGGGGTGTCTCGGTGCTGTCACGTTCCTCACAATGTGGCTCGCCCCCCGCGACGGATATGACCGCTCCAATAAATTCTATGCAGCACTTGATGCCAAAGCCCGTCAGGTAAACAAAATTGAGGGTAATGTAACGAATGATTTATAAATCATTAAATTGAATAACCAAAATGGAATTTAACAAATATTATTCCCCGTTCAGCCATGAAGAATTGATGGCAAAATGTCGCAAGATCAAACATGTGGCTCTTGATATGGACGGCACAATATATTTAGGAGCAAACCTGTTTCCTTTCACAATCGGTTTCCTGAAAAACCTTGATGACATGGGAATCAAGTATTCTTTCCTCACAAACAATCCCACCAAGAGTGTAGCCGATTATCTTACGAAAATTGAAAAACTTGGCATCAAGGCAACTCCGAACGAAATGTATACATCTTCTGTAGCCGCGATAGATTATCTACGCGACAAGATGCCTGATGCAAAACGTCTTTTCGTAGTCGGCACACCAAGCATGGAGGAGGAATTTCGCAATGCAGGTTTTGAGCTTCTTCCTGATGATCCGGATCAGAAGCCTGATTGCCTTGTTGTTGCATTCGACACAACATTGACATATCCGAAACTATGCCACGCGTCATGGTTAGCCGCTGAAGGTGTGCCATACATCGCTACAAACCCGGATCGCGTATGTCCCACAGACCTGCGCACTGTCCTTGTTGACTGCGGATCTTTGTGCAAATGTATTGAACACGCCACCGGACGCCAACCGGATGCCGTGATAGGCAAACCCAACCCGGACATGTTAACCGGAATCTGTTTCCGCGAAAACATAAAGCCTGAAGAAGTGGCTATGTGTGGCGACCGCATATATACCGATGTTGCGACAGCCCGAAATGCAGGTGCCCTTGGCGTTCTTGTGCTTTCCGGGGAAACGACACTACAGACAGCGTTGGAATCCGATCCACAACCTGACATCACAGCGGAGAATATCGCAGAATTTTGCGAACTTCTCAAACAATCACGAAACGAAGCATAATGCACACCATATAATACTAATTATTAACAATTAACCATAATAATTACCTCTCATAATTTTCATTAGTTTTAATAGTTATCATCATTTATGAACTGCAGATCCATAACTTTACTATTTGCGACAATAATATCACTTGTCTCTTATCACAATGTAAATGCCGAAACGATAAAAATAGATACAGGCAACTCTTCCCTCGTGCTTGAAGCCAACAAAGGCAAAAAGCTTCGTCACGTATATTATGGCGGTAAGATTTCAGATAATGACGTCAGCGGACTCAGACCAGCTCTCGGCAAGGTTTACACAGCTTATCCCGACTATGGGATGATAACAATTCCCGAAACAGCCATAGCGATGGTTCACGGTGACGGCAACATGACTCTCGACCTTGTAGTAGAAAGCACATCTTCAAGAAAGGAAGATGGAGCTGACATTACATCCATAACTCTCAAAGATACGCATTATCCTGTTTATGTTACAGTTAATTATAAGACTTGGCAAAACGAGAATGTGATGGAAACATGGACAGAGATAAGAAATAATGAGAAAGCTCCTGTAACACTAACACGCTTCGCTTCCGGCTATCTTCCGATCCGTAATGGAGACGTATGGCTATCGTCACTTCATGGAGCGTGGGGCAACGAGACCAAACTTACGGAAGAACCGTTGACTCGCGGCATGAAAGTAATAAAGAGCCATGAAGGAATACGTAATTCTCGCTTTGATCACGCCGAAGTAATGTTCTCCCTTGACGGTAAACCCAATGAAGATTCAGGAAGAGTGATCGGAGCCGCATTGTGCTATGGAGGGAATTATAAACTGCGCATTGATACAGATGAATCAGACAGCCACCATTTTTTCGCGGGCATTAATGAAGAAGATTCACATTATGAACTTGGCAAGGGAGAAACATTTATAACTCCTGCGCTCGCCTTGACATGGAGCGACGAGGGTCTCGGAGGAGCAAGCCGTAGCTTCCATAAATGGGGACGCAACCATCGTCTGGCTCATGGCAACACTCCACGCAAGGTGCTATTAAATTCTTGGGAAGGAGTCTATTTCGACATCAACGAGAAAGGTATGGGCAATATGATGAAGAACATTGCCGATATGGGGGGTGAGCTTTTCGTAATGGACGACGGATGGTTTGGTGTAGAATACCCGCGCAATAACGATTCTGCCGGACTTGGCGACTGGACTGTGGATACCCGTAAATTACCGGCAGGAATCCAGGGACTGATCAATGAAGCCAAAAAGAATGGTATAAAGTTCGGAATATGGATCGAACCGGAAATGATAAACTCCAAAAGCAAACTATTCGAAAAGCATCCCGAATATATTATTAAGCCTGCTAACCGGACTGCAAAGTTCGGTCGTGGCAAGACACAGCTTATCCTCGACATGTCAAATCCCAAAGTTCAGGATATAGTCTTCAATATCGTGGACACCCTAATGACCAAATACCCGGAAATAGACTACATAAAATGGGATGCCAATATGGATGTTGAGAACCATGGCTCACAATACCTGCCGGCTGACCGCCAGAGCCACCTCTATATCGATTATCATAAAGGGCTTAATAAGACCCTTGATAGAATACGCAAGAAGTATCCGGATGTGACAATACAGGCATGTGCTTCGGGTGGAGGACGCGTGAACTATGGCATACTTCCTTGGTTTGACGAATTTTGGACATCAGACAACACCGATGCCTTACAACGTGTATATATGCAATGGGGAACATCATATTTCTTCCCCGCAATAGCAATGGGATCACATATCAGTGCGTCTCCCAATCATCAGACACAGCGCAGAATACCTATAAAATATCGTACTGACGTTGCGATGAGTGGACGTCTTGGTTTGGAGATACAGCCAGACGACATGACAGCAGAAGAGAAAGAACAGACTAAGAAAGCTATTGCCGAATACAAAGAGATACGTCCCGTAGTTCAGTTCGGAGATTTATATCGCCTGCTGTCTCCATATGAAGAAAAAGGCGCGGCATCGCTGATGTATGTAGCTCCTGAAAAAGACAGAGCTGTATTCTATTGGTGGAAAACACGTGCATTCCGCAATGAGATCCTTCCGCGTGTTACAATGAAAGGACTTGATCCCGACAAGAGATATGTCATTCGAGAATTAAACCGGATAGACACTAAACCTCTCTCATTTGAAGGAAAAACCTACACAGGAAAGTTCCTCATGGAAAATGGACTGGAAATACCCGTCAACCATAAAGTGGCAAAGAATGGTGAAACAGACTGGTCAAGCAGAGTCCTTCTTTTGACAAGTGAAAATTAGAATTGAAGTTGTTTAAACAACTTCATTAATTAAAAGAAGGATCAGAAGGCACTATAAGCCAGCTGCGATACTTCTCTCCAAGACGCTCCACTTCCCTTCTCCAATACACATCTTCAGCCCCGGTCAGAATATCAGTCTGTGCGGGGTTTGCATTTAACGCCCATGTATTCTTTAATATTTCAGATGTCAGCTGCCCCCTGCCCCATCCGCTGTAACCAAGAAAAAACCTAAGGCAACCCTCAATATCCGGATTATTATTTACATAATCTATTACGTCATCAAGTTTTCCACCAACATATATGCCTTTTGCCACCTCCACTGATCCGTTGAATATATCACCCATCGTATGGAGCATGAACAGCCTGTCGGATTCTACAGGACCGCCACTGTACACTCTCACCTGTGCCCCCGCACGCCATTCGGGGAATATATCCTGCAACGTGACCGGTGTCTGTTTATTTAATGTCAATCCAATATGACCTTCGTTCCGATCCTCGTCAAGAAGCATGATGACACTCCTTTTAAAATATGGCTCATCAAGAAGAGGCTCCGCAATCAAAAGGTCTCCACTTTGGGGATTAATTATTGTAGGATCCTTATATATAATTGATTCCAAATCCATAAAATATCAGTTTACAAGCTATTAATAAGAAGGTTGAGTAGAACCTTTAAAGATTTCAACATATTGAAGTTGTTTAAACAACTTCATTGGTAATATCCTTCCGTATACCATGATAACATATGCAATGAAAAAAATATTTTAAATTTTTGATAAAATATTTGGTAGTTTAAAATTATTGTCATACTTTTGCAGTGTACTAATAAACTAATACACTAATAAACTATAATATGTTAGACATTAAAAACTGCACATTCAACTACAGACACAGAGGGGAACCGACAATCGACAATTTCTCTCTTAAGCTTGAAGAAGGAGGTGTCTATGGACTTCTCGGTTCCAACGGTGCGGGAAAATCGACTCTGCTCCAATTAATATGCGGTCTGCTAACTCCCGTATCGGGTGAAATAACACTTGACGGAATAAACACGAGACTTCGCCGCCCATCAACCCTTGAACAAATCTTTATTGTTCCGGAAGAAATCGAACTTCCTCCTTTGAAACTTGACACATTCATCAAGCTAAACGGAGCTTTGTACCCTAAATTCTCCAAAGAGGACATGTATCACCATCTTGACACATTCGGACTCCAAAGAGATGTCAGACTTGACAAACTTTCAATGGGACAGAAAAAGAAAGCTGCACTGGCATTCGCAATGGCATGCAATACAAAAATACTACTTATGGACGAGCCAACAAACGGTCTTGACATTCCTGCAAAAAGCGCATTCCGTAAATTTATAATCGAATCCATGAGCGATGAACGAATCTTTGTAATATCCACACATCAGGTAAGGGACGTAAGCCAGATTCTTGATCACGTATTGATAATGGATAAACAAAAAGTTCTTCTTGACCGCACTTGCGCTGAAATACAGGAAAAAATGAAATTTTTGGAAACTTCTGACAATAACATCATCCAGAATGCATTATATGCCATAAAAGGACTTGGAGGAGCATCCGTGATACTTCCCAATATGGATGGAGAAGATTCGGAAATGAACCTTGAATTGCTTTTCGATTTCGCAATATCCAACCCACAAAAATTAAACTCTATCTTTCAACCTGAACAGTATTAACCCATAAACATTTAATTCACCAATGAATCACGATACATTTTCACCTCAACGTTTCGGCTTGTATGTAAGACAATATGCCGGAGAGAACTGGAAAAAGCTTACCCAAATGGCGGCAACAATAATAGGAATAATGATAATCATGGCGGCAATCATGCCTGTCATCAATGGCGCATACAGATTTCCATCCCTCGAACATGATGCCATGTGGGATAAAGAGACCTCCATGTTCTGGGCGGTATTAGACCTATTCATCATCGTGGCTGCCGGAACAATGTTCGTTTCCATGGGAAGCAAGGCAGGACGCATATCAGTATTATCGACACCTGCATCAAATCTGGAAAAGTTCCTAACATGCTTCCTCTTTTACGGCGTGGCAGTTTATATATTATTCTTTGCCGGTATGATCATTGCAGATTATCTTCGAGTCTGGACAGCTCCTCTCTATGCCTCGGAAGGCACCAAAATCGAGCCGCTACCACTAAGCTATTTTTTCTCGTTCGGATATAAAAACGACTACATGGCTATAGCGGGCAACCATGGCGACAAAATAATAAAGCTAATGCATCTCTTTGCCTTTTCAAGCCTACTCATATTACAGAGTTTTTTCGCATTGGCATCAACTATATGGCCGAAAAACGGAAGACTTAGGGGAGCACTCTCCGGAATA
>CAMYSW010000132.1:0-6989 GCA_947297425.1 uncultured Porphyromonadaceae bacterium | reverse complement strand
CGGTGGCCCATTTTTTAATGAGCGAACGGCCCACTTTTCAGTGAGTATTTACAGGCTCCGGCTCTTGTTTTTGAGAATGAGGAGGTTGCATTTACCGGTGGGAACTGGGGATATGACAATGTTCAATATTGGTTTCCGGGACAGATATATAAATTCTTGGCTCTTCATCCTGCACCGGCAACCGCTTCGGCTTATGACGTGGCGAAAGGCAGCCTGTCGTATGACTTTTCAACGGCTGATAACCGTACTGTCGACTTGCTTTATGCCGCGCACCGGAGGGAATGCATGCCCAATCTTGATATAAACTCTACCAAAAAGGTGTCTTTTGACTTCAAGCATGCGCTTGCCGTGGTTCATATTAAGGTGAAGGCTGACGCAGCACTTGCTGTAGACCAGGCTGTAACCATAGTCTCAGCGCGTCTACACGGAGTGTACGGGACTGCGGCATTTGAGCTTGGCGTCAATAATGACGGCTCCACCTTATCAAACTGGAATGTTGCTGGCAGGACTCCTACGTCACAGGATTCGCCTCTTGTAAGTCAGGATGAAGAGCGGGTATTGAATCCCGGTGAGTCTGCGGAACTTTTCATCAATGATAACACTCCCTTGCTGCTGATTCCGCAAAGTGTGAGGAACAATGCAACCATTTCGGTAACTTATCGAATCGGTTCCGGGGCGGAAAGGAATGCTAACGTGTCTTTGTTCGCGCCATCGCAACAGCATGGTGGCAGATGGAGGTCCGGCTATACTTATGGATACACGATGACAATTCAAGATACCGACAATATAATATTCGGAGTGCCGACCGTAAGCGAATGGGTTGATTCCGAAGGTGGCAATTACATTATCTGATTTTAATGACAATGAAGAAAAACGCATATATATCGTGGACGGCGTTGGTGCTGATTTCTATAATGTCGGCATCATGTTCCGACAATCATGATGCTCCTGAGATGGAACCGGATTCCGGATCCTACATCACGTTTGCCGCTCCCGGTCTTGAATATGACGGGGCGGGGCATACACGCGCCCGGTTGGCGGAAAGCTTCGGAGAAGGAGGCATAACGTCTTTTATGGTATGGGGCTATTGTGTGCCTTATATTATAAATACTGAAACACTTAATTATGAGAGTGCTTCAGGAGACTGGAACACAAAATCAGCGATGTGCGCGCCTAACGTGTTCGATAATGGTATGGGCGGAACAACAGTGAATGTGTCCGGCGGTAAAACGGATTATGGCACTTTGAAACCATGGATTGTCAATAATAACGACATCGACGCATCTTATGATTATAATTATAGCTTTATAGCCGCTGCCAATGGTGTGGGTGGAAACAGTCAAGGTGGTTTCTCGATGGGAAGGTTAAGTTCTTCAGACCACACTCCGGTGCTTACTTTCAATATGCCATTCAGCGGAGGAAATACCGGAGATGCCCTTGACCGGGCAGACATCCCGGATGCCCTTGTTGCCTCGACTTTTGACCGCACTCGCCTTTTGGGTAAGGTGAATCTCAGTTTTGACCACATCCTTACAGGTATAAGGTTCCGTGTCAACAACAAGACAGGGCGCGAATTGGTAGTGACGAAACTTACGTTTCAAGGGCAGTTTTATCGCACGGCTACCTATAACTTCGCGACTAACCGTATGATAACCCAGACCGTGCCGCTTGAGACAAGCTCTTACAGCGGTACATATACCGTGTTCGACGGTAACCAGACTGTTGTCAATGACGGTAGCGCGCTTCTCGGAAAAACAGATGAAAATCCCGAAGGGAATGTTCTACTGCTCCTCCCGAATCCAAATTCAGGTGCCGCTGAGCATCCCTTGGGAGCAAACAAAAGAATTATTGTGGAATATACTGTCGGTGGTGAACCCCGTAACCCTTTTGCCATAGACATCTTACGGCTTAATTACAATCCTCAGCCAAACACTCGCCACACCGCCAATCTGACTTTTGTGGACGATAACATAGTGCTTGTTTTTCAGGCTGACAACCAGACTAACTGGGAGAACGGCTCTGATAATTCTATTGATATCCATTAAACAGTTTCTTATAATCTATTGACAATGAAATTCAGAATCATATCATATATGGTGGCGGTTTTGCTTTTGTTTTCCGGCTTAACCTCCTGCTCTGATGAAATATTCGATAACAATCCCTCAGAATCGGGGAAAACTGTATTAAAGTTTTCAGTTTCAGACATGATCCCCCAATTTGTGGCTCCGGGACAGATCACGCGTGCCGCAGGACCCAAGGATGAAGATGAGAAACGAATAAAGACCGTGCATCTCTTTTTCTTTGACAAGTATAGCGGTGAACTTATCACTACTGAATTTGGTAACCTTAACGGATATCAGAAGTTTGAGAACAGTGTATTCGAGATCAATGAGGCGGCTTTAGGAAACCTACGTAATGTAAAGATGGTGGCGATCGCCAATATTGACGCAACGGATAATACAGGCAGCACGGATCCGAACACATTTTATACGGACCTGACACCTACGGGACAGATCACGACCGGTTCGCGTACCGGTTCTCCCTATAAGATCGAAAAGCTCAGTGACATTGAAAGCTGGATCTATGCCCCTAGGTTGCGAATAGGTGCCGATGGGAGCGGGGATATCACCAAAATCCCCGATGCGGGAATGCCTATGATTGCAGGTCCCAAGGAATTTACGGAAGATGAGATCAATGCGGGGCGTATCATTGTCGACATGGTTGCCATGATGGCAAGGGTGGACGTGCAGGTGAAAATTGATCCCAACCAGACCAACGGGGACCGGTCGCTTCCGACCATGACTATTGAAAGCTTCGGTGTGAAGAACATGCCCAACATGGTTCCGTTTGTGAAACCCGAAGGTGACGAATCTACTGATGTCAGCGGAGATGACAAGCTGACCGGTGAGTTTATTACAAATTATGGAAAGACCATCACGGCAGACTCCGAACCACTCACCTTCACATATTATACTTATGAGAATATCCAGCAGCCGAATATGTCGGCTACGCGTCCCGACGGGACTCCGGCTTTTGATGCCACGGGCAATCTTCGTTTCCCGGAGGGTGTGCTCGCTTCGGGCAACGATGATCCGATGCATGCCGACAATATAGGGAGGACACAACGCTGGAAGCCGACGATCGCCAAGAAAGAAGAGGCATCGGCTCTCGTGATCAACGGCTCCTACACCACTCATCAGGGGCTGACCTATAAAGCGAAGTTCACGATCTATATGGGTGAAGATCCTGTTCAGGATTTCAAGGTTATCAGAAACAGGAAATATAACAATTATGTCACGATACATGGTCTCGACTATGTCCGCAATTCTGATGATGACGCTTACACTTTCGATGGTCGAGTGAATGTGGTCAGCGACAATCCGGTGTATCTTGCCATAGTGAACGAACGCAAAGTGGATGCCCACGCTACGGCGCTTCCGATGGATGTCTGGCTTCTCCTTCGCGAACCTTCGCCTGACGATCCTGATCAGAAAGTGCCGGAGGTAACTCATTATTCCACCGTCACAGTGACTATTCCGGAAGAGTCAAGAAGCTGGATTAGGATGGTGATGATACCCCGCACGGAGATGGAGAAGGGTAATTTTGTTGCCGGTTGTGGAGCGGAACCTTATTTTTATGAGGACCTGTTTTCTCGGATTGACAACAGGTTAATTCTTGAGAATCATGATGAAGGCGCACAATGTGGATATAAAGTTAAGATAGAGAGCACTCCCGAGATAAACAATTCCCGCTCCAGAATATATTTCTATATTGATGAGAACGTGCCGGAAAATAATAATCCTGTGGGTTATGGTGACCGGATGGCGAGAATCGAGGTGAAATATGAACGCAAAGACAAAGATGGAAACCTTCTTGAGCCTGCGCGGGAACGCATACTCGAAATCGAACAGCGTGCGCTTATCCATGTCATCTATAATTCCAGCAATGGAACCGTGAACTCATGGATGGAGTATTATGAAGAGTATATGGATCATCAAGATCCTCTTGACAAGCACAGCCAACCCGGAGAATATTACACCGGATTGCCATGGGCGCATGATGCGAGTACGTTGCGGAATTTGGCAACGGATGGTGCATTCGGGAATCGTGTCGACGGGAATACATATGAGGTTTACTTGACAGGTCCGGCTTATCAGATGACTACGCAGGTGCTTGCCAGAGATGGCGCAAAACCCATGAGCGGGGTGAAACTGTTTAACGATGTTCCTCCTGCCACTGCATTCCATTATTGTGCAGGAAAAGGGAAGCGAGACAGTAACGGTAATGTATTGTCCGGTACGCGTGGATGGTATATGCCCGGCATCACTGAGCTTGAAGGCGCATTGCGCAACAATTATCCGATATTCCCCGAATTTCACACCCCCAATCTTTATTTGTCGGCTTCAGCCGGAAAATATTCGGGTTTGGGACAAGGCGAACTTAGTGATCGGGCACGAGCAACCGGTATTGACAGCAATGGCAATTATGTGGAGAGTAACAGCACCCGCAGTGGTTTGTTTAATCCCACATATACTCATCCGGTTGGAAGCGTGCTGAGAACGCAGCCCTTACGCATCCGGGCTTTCTACAAAGCTGAATAGGTCAAAAAACACTTTCAAGACTCATTTATCGGCATGTCTACGGAACTGACCATAGGCATGCCGATTTTTCAATGAGTTTTGTTAACAATTAATAAAATTTTAACAATTTATTTTAGGAAAGAGGTGGAAATTTAATTTAATTTGCACAATATAAATTTAGGTGCAAATTGAGCGTAGATGGATAGTTCAACTGAAAGGGCGACCGGCGATGAGAACCAGGTTGCGGAGGGAGAAATAAAAAAGTCTGGGAAGAAAGAGGCTTCCGCGCGTAGCGGTGTCATATGTCTTCTCATGGTGTTCGGTCTGTTCTATTTCTTAGGACAGGGAATGGGTGTTGCCAATATGCTGAAGACAATGATGAACACCGCCCATGACCTTCTTCTCAACACCGTGTTCTATCTAATGTCGATATGTGTCCTTACCGGGGCTATCGGCAGGATCTTTGTAGAGTTTGGTGTGGTCAAACTTTTAGAGAAGATCTTGCGTCCGCTTATGAAGCCGCTATTCAATCTCCCCGGAGTCGCTTCGCTTGGAGCTGTCATGACTTTCCTCAGTGACAATCCCGCAATCATATCCTTGGCTTCAGACAAACGCTTCAGTTCCTATTTCAAAAAGTATCAACTCATCTCCCTTACCAATTTCGGCACGGCATTCGGCATGGGGCTTCTGGTTATGGTCTTCATGGTGGGACAGGGATTTTTCTGGCAACCGGTGGTAGGTTTTGCCGGAGCCTTTATCGGTTGCATTGTCTCCACGCGCCTTATGCAATATTTTGTAATCAAGAATTATCCGAACTATCTTGTGGAGGATGCGGTGGTGAAAACCGGAGATGAAAAAGAGGAAGACAACAAGACAGAAGGGAAATCGGCATTTGTAAGGATATTGTCGGCATTGCTCGATGGTGGTAAATCGGGTGTTGACGTCGGCATTGCCATTATTCCCGGAGTGTTGATTATCTCCACTCTCGTGATGCTTCTCACCTTCGGACCTTCTGCCAATGGAGAATACACAGGTGCAGCGTATGAAGGTGTTGCAGCCTTACCATGGTTGGCACAGAAAATAAATATTATATTCGAATGGCTTTTCGGGTTTCATGACCCACACCTGATTGCTTTCCCTATAACTTCGCTCGGAGCCGTAGGTGCGGCATTGAGCCTCGTACCTAATTTCCTAAGCCAAGGTTGGATGGACGGCAATGCTATCGCCGTGTGCACCGCCATAGGAATGTGCTGGAGCGGATATCTCTCTACCCACACCGCCATGCTTGATTCCCTCGGTTTCCGAGAGCTTACGTCAAAAGCGATCTTAGCTCATACCATAGGGGGACTTTGCGCTGCAGTTGCAGCTCATTTAATCTATGAGCTGATTATGATTGTTATGTAATTATGAATTATAAAGGTTTGAATGATGTGCAGGTTGCCGAAAGCTGGCGTCTGCATGGGGAGAATGTGCTTACTCCCGTGAAACGAGATCCCCTCTGGAAACAGTTTTTAAGGGGATTTAAAGATCCACTGATTGTTATATTGCTTGTAGCGTTGGCTTTATCCGTAGGCATCGCGATTTATGAGGCATATATAGATGCCGATCATTCCTTTAAACCGTTTTTCGAGCCTGTCGGGATTTTTGCGGCAATATTTCTTGCCACCGGTTTAAGTTTCTGGTTTGAGATGAAGGCGAACAAGGAGTTTGCGATTCTAAATCAGGTCAATGACGAAGAGCCGGTGCAGGTGTGGCGTAACGGTGCGGTGACACAGATTCCCCGTAAAGAGATTGTTGTCGGAGATATTGTGGTTGTCAATACCGGTGACGAAATTCCGGCAGACGGTGTTCTCCTTGAGGCGACTTCGCTCAACGTAGACGAATCGTCGCTCACCGGTGAGCCGTCTTGCATGAAGACTACTGACAGTTCACAGTTTGATCCGGAAGCTACATATCATTCCGATGCACTGTTGAGGGGAACCAAAGTGATGGAAGGTCACGGAGTGTTTGAGGTGATGGCGGTTGGAGACAAGACCGAAAACGGTAAGGTCTTCAAAGAGTCTCAGATTGACAATTCCGTCAAGACTCCCCTTAATGAACAGCTGGATCGTCTCGGCAAGCTTGTTTCCATATCAAGCTATATCATTGCTGCCATAATTGTATTGGGGAGAATGGTGATGTATTTCACCCACAATGCGCAATTCGAATGGATAGATTTCATACAATATACCCTTCAGACACTTATGATTGCGGTGACACTTGTTGTCGTGGCGGTTCCCGAGGGATTGCCTATGGCTGTCACATTGTCGCTTGCCTATTCCATGCGCAGGATGTTGCGCACAAATAATCTCGTGCGCAAGATGCATGCCTGTGAAACGATGGGTGCGACCACCGTCATCTGCACAGACA
>CAMYSW010000131.1:0-6999 GCA_947297425.1 uncultured Porphyromonadaceae bacterium | reverse complement strand
TTGATACGAGAGTATAGATTGCCGATAGCGTCATTCCATAGGCGGCTTGAATATCAGCCGCGGTGTACCACTCGTTGATTTCCTCCTTCGGCTGCTGATTGGCAAAGTATCGGTCAACATGGTTGCGGCTCCAGAGCGTCTTTCCTCGGCTCTGAGTTTTCGGCCAGCCCTCACGCTCCGCAATCTTATACATTCCGGAGTTAGACACCCCGAATTTTTCCTGCACCTCCTTCGATGTGTAGAACTCAGTGATGGGCTCCCGTACCGGCTTTTCTCGTTTGAGATACTTATGACCTTTCTCGAATAGTTGGTCAATGTCCTGCCGTCGTACCAGCGTTTTTCCTTTGAACTGCACGGTTGCGATAGCGTTGTCGGCAAAGTATCGGTATGCAGTAGCCCGGCTGACTCCAAGCAATCTGCATACCTGAGTGGGGGAAAGGAACTCAAGTTTCTCAATTTCTATCTTACCTTCAATCTGGGTTGAGTATTCCGCCTTGAACTCGCTGAGTTTCGCTTGCCGTTTTCTCTCCTTATAGGCGAGCCCGGAACATCTGTGGCTACAGTATTCCGTGGTAGTCTTTCGTGCGACAAATTCTTTGCCACACCACTTACATTTTTTGATGATTTCAATATTACTGCTCATATTCGCTTTTATTGGTGGTTATTTCGCCAGTTATTTCGCCGAAAGTGTCTCATCGCGTCTCACTGCGTCTCATGGTGTCTCAAAAGTCCACGACCTTGCGACACGATGTGACGGGATTGACCGACTTGCTACAAATCGGGTACAAAAACACAGGTAAAAAGGGGTGAAAAGCGGTTATATTGCAGTATGAAGACGAAAAAAGCCGCCCGATAACGAGCGACTGTTCAATATTTTACACCAAATGACACCAGTTGTCACCAATAGGCTATTTTCCGATGCAGAAGCGGTTAATTTGCTGATATACAGATGGGTATGAGCTTAATCTGTACAAGTGACGTGAATTTTCCACTTTGGCAAGTGGTTAACCGTCTGATGCTTAATTTCTTACAAGTCGCATTTGCCAAACCGACAACAGTGACTCAACGCAAATTTAGCTATAATACTCCGAATATCAAAGGAATATGGCAACTTTAACTTTTGGTGGCATACAGATGAGCGTACAAATCCACTGATTTTTACTCTGTCGATATGTGTCTGCCGCAGTCTTATCCATAGAGGAGTTTTATCCTGTTTATCGGCTCAAATTTTAAGCTATATCCATGAAAAATGGTTTCAGATTGAGCCGATTTCCCCAATGTTTTAGCCAGATTTGAGCCGATAGGCTCTATTTCGGAGGGAACAGGATTTCAGCCAATCGGATTTTCACATCGGCTGGAAGATTATAAATGTCCTGTTTTGTCAGGTCGGTATAGAGGTTCATATTGGGTCTGACGAATCGTCGATGACGCTGTCCTTCAATTATCACAACTACTTCATAATGCCCTTTGGAATTGACTGATACCGAAAAATCAGTGATAGTTCTTCCGTGCATATCGCACATGGATTTTTCGATACCATCGTCTTTGGAGATATAACCGAAAGCGATAAGATTGTCGTCCAGTGTCTTTTGGATTATACCACGCCATGGTTGAGTGATATGGCACCGCTCGGCGTATTCGCCGAATTTTGAAATTGCTTCGGCTACACGGTTTATGATTGCGTTGGCATTCTTTATATCATGCTGTTTTGCAAAATCGAGTAGGTCTGTCTTGGAAACCTCACTTATTTCTCCTCCAATACTCAATCTACGCTCGATATTGGGGCCTGTGCCTTTTGTGTTGAATATAAATGTCGTATCGTATGACGGTGACATCCGCCATTTCCCATCCTCTTCAAGTAGGAATGAGAAGTTTTTGTTATGGTCATCAGTATTGTTGGCCATGACATTAAAAACCATCCGTGCGAAGAGCTGCTCAATCTCAGACTCGGGGATTGACAGTTCGCGACAGGTCGCAACGAGGTCTTCATAGCTTCGTGCCTCGGGGTTTATGGCAGCCAAAGTCTGAACATGAACCTTTTGGCCGTTTTTCCTATCGAAACGTTTGGTGAGAAAATGGTTGATGCCGTCTATGGGCAATAACCGACATTCCTCCATTTCGATTCCGGCTGCAACTGCCATGTTGTAATATGCAGTTTCAATTTCGGCAATAGGCAAGGATTTGTCACCAAACTTCAAGATATAATATTCAAAACCTTCAAGCCCATCGGTCTGACCAGACCGAATTTCTCCGGTCGTGTTGTCAATGGCGATAATCGCCTTCATCTGGCGACCTCCGGCTGACGTACCAACGGCAAGCAATGCTTGCAACGTCAGTTCCTCGTTGGCATTCAGTACGATGTTGTCCCGGTCTTCAAGAATTTTGAGAGAAATATCGTATAGCGATTTGATGTCGATTGTGCGAGTATGGGTAAGGTCTGCAGCGTAAGGCTCATATTCCAAAGCTCCCATACCTCGTGTGCCAATGAACATCAGTTTATACAGTGGCGTAACTTTATTGCGTGGTATTTTATTGTCCTTTACCCATTTGTCAAATAGAGTGTTACCCCAGGAATCCGGCAACGAATCAGCTATAAACGGAGGAAGCCCCTGGTAAATAGGCCGATCATCCCCATATATAGGCAAAAGAAAGTTCCGGTTCTTCGCAGGAGAAATTAGTGGAGCAATGTCAGGAATCCTGTCTTTCAGCTCAGGGTTATATGTAAAATATGTACGTCTCGTGGCTGAGTCCCACACGAGCCGTCCGATTTCCTGCCCCCATAGATTGACTTTCAAGTATTTCATGCCCGTAATTATTTTTTCGCGGAATGACGAACACGTTGTGCCTTTTTCTCATTGTCCTTATACATATAAGGTGATTCGGGCAATTCGGGCAGCAGTGCATCCCAGTTCTCTCCAAGCCCAATTGTCTTTAATAGTCTCAGAAGAGTACTGAACGAAATGTCTGTCATATTGCCAGACTCAAATCTATAAAGTGTGGTCATGCCGATAGATGCCGCTTCGGAAACCTCCTTACGGGTCATGCGCAACCGCAACCTGTAATCACGAAACCTCATGCCGAGATTCCTGATTACATCAGGCGTAGCCAATGATTTGTTCGTAAATGTCACCATAATGATATTTATGCCTAATATATTAGTATAACATTCCTCAGAATGATATTTACAAAGTTAGGCATAAAATCCCATACGACCAAATTTATTGCGCTTTATTGCGGATTTCGGAATTGATGGAGAGTGGTAAAATTGGTATATGTAAAGTTCATCCTAATGCACTGGCGATATGATTTGAACCGATGTATATCATTACAGGCTATTCAATCCATTTGTCGAATCGTGGTCCGAACATGTCTATGTCGCGTTGTGGCAGTCCGAGTCTGCGGGCTTCTGTGCGCCATGATTTCATGGCTGTTTTTACCTCGGCGATGATGCTCTCGGCTTTGTCGGATGAAAGCATGTAATCTCCAGCGGATGCCAATAGGATATTAAGGTCGGATTCGCTCGTCGAGCGGTTTATCAGCAGGCTTTGATTATCGGCGAGTGTCGGGTTGATGTCGTATGCCGGGGAGAGTTCCCAGCCTTTGCGTGTCAGGAGAAATCCGTGATTGCGGAAGTGGTCGTCGGAGCTGCCGACAATTAAGTAGAATGCCACACGGCGATATAGTTCCTCTAAGTTTTGCTCGACATTGCTTCCGTGCTGAACTATGAAATCCACTATGTCGGTGTAGCCGTAGCCGGTTGATGCGTTGTCGCCGTCGGTCAATCCAAGCAATGTCAATGCGGAAGCGAAATGTATGCGCCTGCAGTTGCTGTTTCTGTCGAAACGCTTTGAGAGAAGAGTGTGGTAATCTTCGCCGTTGATTGTTCGTGTCTCGGCAACATTCAGTCCGGCTTTGCGCCCCATTATATGGCAGAAATGCTCCCATTGGGCGACGTCATAATCATCTTTGTGCGAAGGAAATTTGGCAACCGTCAGACTGCCATCCTCATCAATGACAGATGCCTTCGGTATGGCACCCCCGAGAGATGTTCCGGGGTGCAGAAGTTGAGCAAGCCATTTCTTTGACGGCAAAAGATGCTTTTCCTCGCTAAGTTCAATTTCATGTGCAGCTCGCATCAGTTCTCGGACATTCGCCAACGGTGGCACACGGAGACTTTCCTCACAGTTAATGAACTTTCCTCCGGGAGTTTCGGCAAATCGGAAACCGCCCATGCGCGAAGCATCATCAATTCCCATCAGATAATCGAAGGAAGTCAGTCTGCGCACGGCTCTCTTTTCATCGGCTGCTGCAATCTGCTCCCTACGATTCAGCAATGTGCGTCCCCATCGGTTGGGGAGCGCATCGGAGAAACAAGCGAAAATATCGCGCTCGGGTCGGGTGTATTGGATGCCGGTATAATTCTGCAAATCCTCACTGAGAAAAACATCGCCATATTTGGCAAGCCACTCTTTATCATAAGAAAAACCGTACGTTTCGCTGCCGCGCACCGAGTCACAGGAAAGCTCGCCAATCAACTGAGGCGTATCAAGCCAGTCAAAGTCTGCATAAACAAATAGTTTCTTCATAGCTTATTCCTTTTTAGATGCGCGCTGGCGATGTTTCAGACTCAAGTCCTGCAAATTGCGTCCGAGGGTATCTTCTTTGGCTATCAAAAGAAGATCGTCATCAAGTTGCAAAGCATAAAGAACACGGGCATAGATGCCGATTGAAACCGTCGGCGAGCCTTTTTCAATGCGATTCACAGTGAGAGGCGAACAGGTCGCACGTTCCGCAACCTGAGCTATTGAGAGGTTGCGACGCAACCGGGCGAGCTTAATCTGCTCACCCATAAGAGCCATTTTCTGCTCCAGTTTCCGGGGCAACTTAGTCCCCATCGTGTTCTTAGCCACTTTATTTAAGTTTTAGGTTATAGTTATGAGTTACGAAGTATTTTTTTTGTGTTAAGTCAGAGTTATTAGTTACAAAGTAAGTCAATTGAAATCGACTTATCCGTTAGTCACTATGCCATATGATCTACTTATCCCTTCATCGCTCTGACCTATGACTTTATATAGTGCTGCAAAGATAATAAAAATATTTATTATATGATATGTTGAATAAAGAATAATGGCTGCAAGTGCCTCAATTTACCGTGTGCCTCAATGTTTGATTTCCAGGTTGACAGAAAGTAGTTGTTGAATAAACTCTTCCTTACGCACCTGTGAGATGATAAGCGGAATAGAGCTTTTCAAAATCTTCCGGTCAGTAAAAGTGATTGCCATGCGTTGAGTCAAGGAGGTTGCCGGAGATGATAATACGCTCTTTGTCGGTTTTATCTCTTTAATCTTGTCAATCGGGTAGGCGGTCGGTATAAAGAATGTGTACACCACGAGCTTATCCCCGTCAATGCGGTAGTAGATACTAAGAAATGTCACCAATACAAACGCCAGCATCACAAGACAAATAATAGTCGTCCATATCCCGTCATCCATGAAACAAGGCACAACGCAACAGACCGCAACCAGTCCAAGGATGAACCATGTCGATCCATCCCATCGAGAGTTATACCTTGTGCCTCCGAACTTTTCCATAATCATTGTTTTGTGTTACTATGCCGATAATGTTACTTGATGATAGGTATTATTTCACTCGACACTCTGACTTCTGACCTACTCTCAATCACTGTGGAGTGGATCACGATGGAATAGAGGTAGAACTTCTGATAGTCTACCAGATCCTCGACTCCCGAAGCCAAATAAGCCATCAGAGCCTTCTCTATCTGTTTGTCAAGATTCTGAGCCATAATTTATTACCCATTTGGCGTTATTTTTAGCACCGACGCGGGTCAGCAATTCTTTCTCTTTGAGTGCGCGGATTATGCGATCGATTGTGCTTTTGGAAAGACGAGTGTTGGCTGCTATGACTGTAATGGATATGTTTGTATTGTCCTGAATTTGACGTATCACAGCCATCTCTTTCAGCGAAAGCTGTGAAGATAATGATGTTTCCAAAGCGTCATTTTGACGTTTAGAGACGTCGCTTTGAGGTATAGCTTCATCCCAACGGATGTGTAAAGTGCGATTGCGGAGATCTGCCTGAATACCGAACACCGCGAAATTCATAAATCGCTCCAATGGCTCGAATGTCCGGTGAATGCCTTTGGGTATGTTCTCGTATTGTGAACGAACAAGAGCATTACGGAAGAACCAAGAGTGCTTTTCAAAGCTCTCATTGTTCACCTCGAAGCCGAAACTTCTGAGATATTTGATAAGAAATACCGCAGTTGTGCGTGTATTACCTTCGCCAAAAGCATGAATCTGCCAGATGTCTGAAATGAATCGCACGATATGTCTGATAGCGTCCGCAGAAGACATGGTGCTGTAATCAAATTTCCGTTCCTCGCCGAAGTCATAATTCAGGAGTTCCGACAAAGAGTCCGCGCTGCCATAGCTGATTGTATCACCGTCAAGAATCCACTGACTCTTGGTAATGTTATATGTTCGGAACTGTCCGGCATGGGGCAGAACACCTTTGAAAAGAAAGCCATGTATGCGCGACAACTCCATAGGGGAGAATGTAAAAGCTTTCTCCGCCAAAAGGAGATTGATTCGGTCTGCCACTCGGTCTGCCTCAAAGGTTCCGTCGGCCTCTGCTTTCTCTCGAACCGATTTCTGGCTATAATACTCCTCAAGTCGCTTGCCAACCTCCTCGCTCGAAATCTTGCCCTCGATATTGGCTTTAGCCTGTTCAAGCAGAAACTCCGACGGCTTCAATCGGTCAACATCCTGCAAGCCAATAGCCATCGACCAATTCCGCGCACGTTCCTCCACTCCCGGTTCCCCGGAAGCAAGATACTGCTCAAACTCCTTGTATCTGTCTTTGTATGCCATGTTTTTTTGAATATAGTCAATAACCGAGGGCGGTGGTTGTTCCGATGCAGTGTCGACAACTATAATTGTATCAAGGAGTTGCAGTTTAAATGGTTCATGCCTGATTTTG
>CAMYSW010000130.1:0-7053 GCA_947297425.1 uncultured Porphyromonadaceae bacterium | reverse complement strand
CACCTATGGCAAGCCTAACTACTGGATGGCAGCATCTCTACTTGTGAAACTCTATCTCAACTGGGGAGTATATACCAACCCTGTCACCACCGTGACCAATGACACCCCCAACGAGAAACTGAACGATTGCGTGAAATGGTGCGATGAAATTATCAAGTCCGGAATTTTCGAGGTAGGCAAAGGCTACCGTAAAAAATTCTTTCCGGATAATGGAGTTCACATCAAGGACTTTATCTACGCACATGATGTAGATCCAGCCACTAAAAACGATGGAACCACCACTTGGCACCGTTGGTTCGCTTTCAAGAAAGAGGGACTTCTATTACCCCCACCTTATGGATGGGAAAACCCCATGTCCACCGCCGGAAACACTGTCATGACCAAAGAAGCCGCAGCACGCTTCAACCTTCCAGGCGACGAGCGTAACAAGATTGTGCTCAAGGGACCTCAATTCAAGATGGATGCCAATTATGAATTTACGAATGAGCCCGTGATGCTCTATAAGGATCCGACAAAGCCCAATACAGTGATCGGCCAGTTGAATTATAGGGAAGACTTTGATTTCGATGACGGAAGCATATATTCGCTTGGCGACGAATCTCTACCTGCAGTAAACAAGACTACAGTTGCAAACGGCACAGCATTGTTAAACATTCAGAAAGGCGCACGTCTCTGTAAATATCCTCCACGTCTCGAAGACTTCACGCTTTGGGGCCGTCAGCAGGCAAACGACTATCCCATCTTCCGCTATGCCGATATCCTTCTCACCAAAGCAGAGTGCATCATGCGCGGCGCCACAGCAACACTTGGTGCAACACCCGCCACACTGATGAACGAAGTGCGTGACTGTTCTTCCGCTCCGCACGTAACGGGCACACCGAGCTTCCAGGAACTTCTTGACGAGCGTTCACGAGAGTTCATACTTGAACCCTGGCGACGCAACGACCTTATTCGTTTCGGTCAGTTCGAGGCAGACTGGGGCGAGAAAAACCGTTACAAAGTGTGGGACAATGCGGAACACACCGAGTTCCATTGGGTGGAGCGTCAAGGAGCAAAAGACCCCAACCGACGTCTGATGCCTATCCACAAAGATATTCTTGAAACTAATACCAACTGGAGTCAAAACCCAGGATATCTCGGAATATAATCTAATCCTGATATATATCGGTTCTCATTCCTCATCCGGAATGAGAACCGATAAAAAAACAAAATGAATAACTCAAGTTTAAACAAACTAAATTTAAAGCTTATGTTAACTAATTACCTAAAACGTAACCTTATGTTGGCAGGTGCCGCTATGACTTTTGCAGCGGTGGCAACAGCCGGCAACTATGTGGATGTAACCCACAAGTATCTGAAAGAACCCGCTTATATCCCCGGATGGCAAGGCGTAATCGGAGCCGTTGCCGATGGCGTCGGAGAGGTTTGGAACGGAGCATTCCGTCTTTATCAGGTGATACCCGAGGCTGAAGCCGGTGAATATACCCTCACATGTAACGCTTCATATCGTTGCGGCAACAATGATTTTTCAAAAGAAAACATGCCTGGCAACGCAGAGCTTCACAAAGCTTTCATATTCCTTGGCGACACTAAAGCTCCGGTTATGGGACTTTTTGAAGAGAAAGATGCAACTCCACACAACTCAACTTCAGAGGCAAGCGCGAATTTCACAGCAGGCAAATATCTCAACAGCATTAAATTCACTCACAAAGGTGGTGACCTCGTGTTCGGTATTGCCAATCCCGGATGCTACCATGACGAGTGGACAGTGTTCAGCAACTTCAAGATCACCGGCCCCAAAGGTGAAATAGCCGTTGTAAATGGCGACTTCAAAGATGGTATCGATGCCAAGCGCGCTTGGGATTGCACAAACGCTGAAAATAAAGTAAAAGAACCCGATGCTCAGAAAGATGGCTCAGGTGGCGGCGACTATCGTAAGTGCGGTGGTTCACCCTATAAATATGGACAGCAGATTGAATTGCCCGCCGGAAAATATCGTTTCGGCATGCAGACTTTCCATCGTTATGGTTCAGAGGTTGATGCCAACGGTAATTACTACAATCATAAATGGCCTTGCAGCAACTTAAAAGAAGACATGACAAAAGTTGAACCTTACGGAAGATTAAACCGCTCTCCCAAAGACTGGTTCACGGCAAACGATTACGAACAACAGAGCACTTATGATCATGCCTATATCTTCATGTCAAAAAATGCTGAATGCCCCAAAGATCTTAACTGGTCAGATGATTTCGGTGACCTGACTGAAGGTTCAGATGTTCGCACTCGTATTAAGGACTGCTGGGAAATCTCTAACGGAGACCTCAGCACCATGCCTCATAACAACCCTGTCAGAGTAAGTGGCAATGATGCCCCTGCCAAATATGATGACTGGAATGATGTATTCCCTTATGAAACTTCAAACAAGGTTATCTATCGTAACGACTCCGGAAGCGAGAGGGAAGCTGCTGCTGCATTCTATTCAGAACCTGAAAAATGGTATCATTATGTTGAATTCGAGCTTACCGCTCCCGCTAAAGTATGGGTAGGTATGGGTAAAAACTCCAATACCGGTGACGGTTACTGGCATCCATGGGCATACCAGACTCTCCAGATGTGGGACGAAAATGGCGGAGCCGGTGTTTCTGACCTTGTGGTTGAGGATGAAAACGCACCTGTTGAATACTACAACCTTCAGGGTATCCGCGTAGCTAATCCTGAAAACGGCATCTATATCGTTAAGCAGGGTAACAAGGTTACAAAACGCATTATCAAATAATACAATTTCGATCTAACCTATACCTTTGAGGCGCAGGAGGCCGTAGCCTCTTGCGCCTTGTTTTTTAAGTTTCTTTTAACATGGCTGACAAATCCAAACGTTTCCTATCGGGAATCATTTTGCTGCTGAGCATATTGCATTTAAATGCATCCGTAACGGATTATGTAGACCCCAAGATAGGATCAGAAGGTCTTGGGCGGGTGTTCATCGGTCCGTCAATGCCTTACGGAATGGTCAAACCATCACCCGATTGCACGTCATCGCCCAATAGCGGATGGTTGCCTATGCCCGTACAGGTAAACGGCTTCTCCCAAGTGCACGTGAGCGGCACCGGTGGCGGTCCCAAATATGGTAACATATTGATCCAGCCTTTTGAAGGAGAACTTAACAGTATAAGCCACATAGATTACAGGGCTGAGGAAACTATTGAATTGGGTTACTATGCAACAACATACGCGAACAGCAAAATTCAGACTGAGATAACAACGGCATCAAAAGCATCTGCTTATAGAATCACATATCCGGGGAATAAGAATCCGGCGCTTATGATTGATGCGGGCTTCTTCTTAGGAGAAAGTCCTGTGCCTGATGCCCGCGAAGCTCAACAATTTGTCGGTTCGGAAGTGCAAGTGCTGTCAGACAGGGAAGTTTGCGGACATAGCCGCATAAGAGGAGGATGGAACAACGGAAGGGCATACACCGTATATTTCTATCTGGTCACCGACAACCCGGCAATCAGGACAGCTACATGGAAAAGTGGTAAAATTTCAGATAGCAAAGACCAATATGACTCAGGAGAAAAGACGGGTGTGTTAATGCAATTCACACCGTCTGTAAAAACATTGAACATAAGAATCGGAATCTCTTTCATCAGTGCATTGAAGGCAAAAGAAAATCTTATAAAGGAAACAGAGGGGGAAACATTCGATAACCTACGCGGAAAATTGCTTTGCAGCTGGAAGGATATATTAAACAGAGTCAAGATCGATCCTAAAACATCAGATAAGCACAAGAGGATGTTTTACACAGGACTTTATCACACGATGATAATGCCGGTAGACCGCAGCGGAGAGAATCCGCTATGGACAGACCCTTGCCCATATTACGATGATTTTTATGCAATCTGGGACACCTATCGCTCATCATCTCCTCTGATCACACTAATTGACCCGGAACGTGAGAGGGATATCGTAAATTCTCTTATAAACATATATAAACGGGACGGTTATATGCCCGATGCCCGTAGTGGCAATGCCAACGGTCGCACACAGGGCGGCTCAAACGCTGAGATAGTGATAGCCGATGCATTTGTGAAAGGTCTCGAAGGGATAGACTACAATTTAGCGTTGGAAGCCATGCTAAAGGATGCGACTGTCGACCCCGGAGGCAACCATGAAGCAGAAGGGCGCGGCGGATTACGGGAATATAATGAACTGGGATATATACCACACGGCATTCCCCGTGCCGGCAACCGCACCGTGGAATACTCTTATTGCGATTATGCCATACACCTTGTGGCAAAGGGGCTCGGGCACAACGAACTTGCCTCCGAATATCTGAAGAAATCAGAGAACTGGAAAAACCTGTGGCGTGACGATTACGAACACGATGGGACTAAGGGTTTTATAATGCCACGGGATGCCAACGGAAAGTGGCTGGACGAACTCCCATTCGGTCACTCAAAGAAACGTAAACCGACATTCCGCTACACTCCCGTCACTTTTGAAGGTCCATGGTACACACCATGGTGGAACATGTTCTTTTATGAAGCCTCCTCTTGGGAATATTCATTGAGCATTCCCCACGACGTGGCGGGACTTATCAAAAAATGCGGTGGCAATGAAAGTTTCAACAAGCGACTCGACAAATTCTTTGACAAGAATTATTTCAATGTCAACAATGAGCCGTCTTTCCTGTCTCCATGCCTTTATCATTGGATTTCACGTCCTGACAAAAGCAGCGAAAGAGTGCTCGGAATCATAGAGAAGAATTACTCCGACACACCAGCCGGATTGCCGGGCAACGACGATTCGGGAGCCATGTCTTCATGGCTCGTGTTTCACATGACGGGCATCTACCCTAATGCAGGACAAGATTATTATCTTATCCATACTCCCCTATTAAAGTCTGTTTCATTTGATTTGAACAATGGAAAGACATTTACCATATCGGCAGACAACCTTTCGGATAAGAATAAGTATATACAATCCGTTACTTTAAATGGCAAAGACTACCCTTATTCCACTATCAGGCATGCAGATATCCTTTCCGGAGGAGAATTGAAACTTAAAATGGGAAACAAGCCCAAAAGCTGGGGCGTTAAAATGTTTGCTGAATGATGAAAAGAATTGTTCTGATATTATCGTTTTTAGGATTTTTCTCCATAAAACTCCTATCGGTTGAAACAACCGACACACTTCAGTTTGTCTATAAACTTCATGGACAGACACGTAAGTTCCAATATGTTTTCGTGCCGGAAAGAGATGGAGCACTGACCCTTCACTGGGGAATCGAACGGAATCTCAAATGGTGGTCCGGCACATACCATATGACACATGCCGGAATAAAAAGGGGAAATTCTTTAAGTTTCCGTATGCCCGAAGACGGCAACCATGTGAAATTGGCAGACAACGAAACATTCGCCTTGATTTCTAATGAAGCCTACCATAATCTGAAAGATACAGGCAAATTCACATATGACGGAGTGGATTATAACTTCATTGATAATAAGACTTCCACACCTATAGGCAACCTTCTGCACGTGATCGACTCCGAAGGCGCAGAATTGTGGATTCTTGACAAAGAACGGTTCCCCATTATCTGGGAGATGCGAAACAACCCTTTGGAAATAAACTGGACAACTCAAATAATCAACAGATAGGAATATGAAAAAAATATTGAGCCTCATTATGTGCCTCCTGACAGGAAGCGGTTTAAGTTTAGCCGGTGATTTTATCGTGACTGAATTTGGTGCAAAAGGCGATGGCATCACCGATGACGCAGAAGCTATCCAACGAGCCTTAAACACCTGCAACGCATCCGGCGGAGGGACAGTCATTTTTCCGTCAGGCAAAACATTTCTATCCGGACCTCTGCATATGCGGTCAAACGTGAACATGCATTTGCAACCCAATTCCACATTACTCGCAAACCCGAACGAGAGCATATATCGCGAGAGCGCTTTCGGAGCCAACGAGGGTGAAGGCATGATGTGGCTGTCGGGAAAAAATATAGAGAACTTTTCAATAACAGGCACCGGTCGTATCGACGGCAACGCCGTGGCATTCATGGGCGCAGAACTTGATGATTCCTACGAACTCAAACCTGTCACCGTATTTGATCCGCGTCCGCACGTGCTCACTTTAATCAACGCCCGTAACATAAAGATCTCTGATGTTACCATAGCCAATTCTGCATATTGGACAGTGCATCTTGTAGGATGTTACGATGTGGCAATATCAGATATCTCCCTTCTTAATAATCTCAAAGTGCGCAACGGAGACGGAATAGATATCGACCACTCTCGCAAAGTACGTATTTCCAACTGTTTCATTGAAAGCGGCGATGACTGTATATGCCTGAAAAACCGCCGTGAATTTGAAGAATACGGACCTTGCGAAGACATAGTGGTGACAAACTGCATAATGACTTCGCGTTCCTGTGCGGTCAAAATAGGATCTGAAAATATGGACCGTATTGCCAGAGTGCTTTTCGACAATTGCATAATCACAGATTCAAATCGAGGCATAGGCATACAGAATCGAGACGAAGGCACAGTGGAAGACGTTACATTCTCAAACATGATAGTTGACTGCAAGCTCATCTCCGATGTCTGGTGGGGCAAGTCAGAACCGATATATGTGACTTCCTATCCACGAGCGAGAGGTAATCACAAAGATGCAGGCTGGCGATTCCCCAAAGGAGCTACGAAAGGTGAATGCGGTGAAGTGAAAAACATACGCTTCCTGAACATCACTTCCACCTCTGAAAACGGCATATTCATTGGTTGTGACACACCCGGGAAAGTTTCGGGGATACTCCTGTCAAATATAGACCTGACATTGAAAAAACAGACAAAATTCGAGGGAGGTGTCTACGACCGCCGCCCATGCGAGGGAGAAGGTTTCGTGAAGAGTAAGGTCTTCGGTATCTTTGCAGAAAATGCATCAGGCGTGACAGTGCGTGATTTCCGTGTCAACGCTTCCGGATTCCCACTTTACGCCGCCCCTACCGAATTTATTGATTGCTCCGACACAAGTGTAACCCCCGTTTTATAA
>CAMYSW010000129.1:0-7097 GCA_947297425.1 uncultured Porphyromonadaceae bacterium | reverse complement strand
ATTCAAACCTGCAACCTTCTGATCCGTAGTCAGATGCTCTATTCAATTGAGCTAAGGAGCCATTCTGTGATTCGTGCAGGATTCAAACCTGCAACCTTCTGATCCGTAGTCAGATGCTCTATTCAATTGAGCTAACGAACCATTCCGCTTCCGGGTTATCCCCGATTTGCGATTGCAAAATTAATGCTTTTTGGTGATTCTACCAAATATTTCTTAACTTTTTTTTCCAAAAATATTCGATTCCACAATCACCTACTATTCCGGAAATAGGTGGAGCAGACTTCCTTATTTCCACCCGCACATCTTCTATTATATCCCAACGAGCTGATATCCTTTTAGATATGCAGAGAGCCACTGTTTCAAGAAGCTTCCGCTCTTTGACCATTTCTGCTCTTATTTCGTCATATACGTCAGCATAAGAAATCGTGCTGCCTAAGTCTTCATCATGAAATATGGCAGCATTATAAGACAGGCTGACATTTACAACATACTCGTTGCCGACACTACGTTCCTGATCCGATACGCCAATACGGGAATAGAACCTCAGGTCATAAAGATTTATCCGAAACACCTGCATCATGCAATATTCTAAGAAACAGGAATCTTATCTATTCGGCGCTGATGACGTCCACCTTCGAAGGGGGCTGCAAGATATGCATCCACAATATTCTTTGCCATGAACTCCGAAATAAAACGCGCCGGCAATACCAAGAAGTTTGCGTTGTTATGACGTTTGGCAAGATCTGCGAGGTCTTCCATCCAGGCAAGCCCAGCACGTATGCCTTGATGCTTATTAAGAGTCATGCCGATACCGTTACCTGATCCACACATTGCAATCCCAAACGCACATTCTCCATTCTCCACCGCCTCTGCAGCAGGGTGCGCAAAGTCAGAATAATCGCAAGATTCCTCACTCTGAGTGCCAAAATCAACTACCTCATAACCTTTTTCGGTCATATATGCCTTAATAGCCTCCTTAAGCTCATAACCGGCGTGATCGCTTGCAAAAGCTACCTTTTCTTTAATATTTTCCATAATATTCAGATCTTGTTTAAACAATTTAAAACACTTCAACTATTCCTCCTTAAACTTCCTTGAAAAATTTTTGCCGTAAAAGCATACCTGACAAGGAAAAAATTCACAGGAACACAAATCGCTAAAGCCGGCAGAAGAGCCAGCGTCGGTCCTACAACACCTTTAAATATAGCAACCAAACCGGTTTGCATGCCCATATTAATCAGGTGACTCAAGGTGAATGCAAAACCTTTCTTGGCATTAGGATTGCTACGGAACGTAAAATAGCTGGAAAGAAAAAAGTTAGCCACAAAACTTATAGCATAGCTTATAAGGGTAGAAACGACTGCCGTTGTCCCTACTGCTTTCAAAAAGACTACATACATTCCATATTGCAGCACGGTTGCAAAACCTCCTACAGCAATAAAACGTATAGCCTCCGCCTTTTTATCGTTACTTTTGAGAATTTGTTTTCTTAAATCACTCATGATCTCCTGCCTTGCTGGCTAATTCTTGATTTATTGTATATATATATCCAAGTAACTCTTCACGCCCTTTCCCTTTTTCTGAAGAAGTCACGAATACGGGAGGCAATTCTTCCCACCTTTCCAGCAGCACTTCCTTATATGCAGCAACATTGCGTTCAACAGCAACCGGTCCCAGTTTGTCTGCTTTCGTGAACACAATTGCAAAAGGAATACCATTTTCCCCGAGCCAATCCAGAAACTCTATATCTATTTTCTGGGGTTCATGACGGACATCGATCAAAACGAACAGGGAAGTTAACTGAGGACGCTGCAATATATATCCCTGAATTATTCTTGACAACTTTTCTCGCTGATCCTTACCGCGTGCGGCATAACCATATCCCGGCAAATCCACAAGATACCATTCCCCATTATCAACCTTGAAGTGATTAATGAGCAATGTCTTACCCGGTTTCTGAGATGTTTTAGCGAGACTTTTGCTTTTTCCCAACATGTTAATCAGCGACGACTTGCCGACATTAGACCTGCCGATAAAAGCATATTCCGGCACATCCGTGACGGGACATTTGCCAGGATCCTCGTTACTTATCTCGTATTTTATGTTCTTAATATCCATATTATATTTTTAAACAGCTTCTTAATGCCTGAAACACAGGGCATGTATCACGTTAAGTCCCTCACGGACATTGCGACTGTCAAGCACCACTGCAACTGTAGTGTCTGACGCACCTTCCGATATCGCCTTGACATCTATTGATGATTTCCGCAGAGCGTTAACAATCTCTGTTCCGAATCCTTTCACCTGTTTTATGCCCTCTCCGACAACAGCAATAACCGACAGGTCATCAGATTTCTCAATAGCTTCAAGTGCTCCGGACTGAATCTCCGGAGAGAACTCTATTTTCAAATGTTCCAAAGCCTTATCTCCATCAGCCTGCGGCATGGCAATCGAAAAAGATTTCTCAACCGATGGCTGTGCCACCATGAAAACACTGATACCGTTTCGAGCCATCACGTTGTAAGCGCGGGAATTAATTTCCGCCACATTAGACGTCAACGGTCCGGTCATAGTTATGACAGATGTATTATTCAATGAAGACACTCCTCGCGCCCTACCCTTCTCCGGTACATTATCAGAAATAAATGTGCCCGGAGCCGAAGGATTAAAGGTGTTCAATATCTTGATGGGTATATTTTTATGAAACACCGGATATATAGTGGGAGGATATATCACCTTGGCACCGAATGAACACAGTTCCATGCTCTCGATAAAAGACATTTCCGGAATAATGGAAGCATCCTTTATTATTCTGGGATCCGCTGTCAAAAAACCGTCAACATCTGTCCAGATCTCCAACATGTCAGCATCAAGTGCCGCCGCTATAAGCGCTGCCGTGTAATCGCTTCCTCCACGTCCGAGATTTGTTATTTCACCCGTATCCCTGTCTGTAGAAATGAAACCTCCAGCCACGGCATGGCACTTTAGAGGAAGTTTAAATTCCTCTTGAATAAGCTTTACTGTCAAGCTCCTATCAGCAATATTGCGGTTAAACCATTTTTCAGTCTTGACAAAACCAAGAGAATTATGGTGACTTGCGTTCTCGAGCATGCCGGCAACTATCACAGAAGACATCCTTTCTCCGTAACTTACAACTTCCGCTAATGTCCTTTCCGGAAGAATACGGATAAGTGACAACCCTCTATAACGCTCTTCCAACTGATCAAGAAGAGGATTTATAATATTTAGTATTCCCTCTTTCCTATAATCAGGAATAAGGGCGTCAATTATATCATAATGACGTTTGCGGATCACTTTCATTTCATCCACAAAGTCTTCTTTTCCTTCAGAGGCAGATTCCGCTGTTGCAATGAGCCTATCGGTCAAACCGCCAAGCGCTGATACGACAACGATAGAGGGACACTCCAAACCTTCCACAATTGATTTAACATTGCGGAGGCTTTCTATGGTGCCGACGGATGTGCCGCCAAATTTCAATACTTTCAACATCGGCATATGTAATTATATGCAAAAGTACAAAAAAAATAGCAAATAGAACCTATTTTGACACAATGGCGTTTAAATTAAAATGACTTTTGTTTAACACAAATTTAACGAATGGATATATTTAAAGATTCCGATTGCTGCAAACTTGATTTCAAACCGATTTCAGAATCGGAGATACCGTTGTTATTTAAATATTTCTCGGCATTTCCGTCACGCTCCTGCGATTTTTCTATCGGGGGCGTATTAATGTGGGCTGATTATTACGGTTATGAATTTGCCGAGTATAAGGATTCTTTGTTTATAAGGGGACTTGACCCGGAAACAGGAAAAACGATTTACTACCTACCGGCTGGAAATATGATTGAATCTGAATACACAAGAATTATCTCGAAACAAGAAAACGATAATTACAATGCCATTCTCCTTATCCCTTTTGAAACGGCTTCCGGGGAAAATAACGTGAAAGATATTGTCACATATCAGAGTCTGAAAGAATATCTTTATCCTGCTGAGCGTTTTTTACATTTTTCCGGGAAATCAATGGAAAAGAAAAGGAATCATCTCAATTATTTTCTAAACAACCATACCGATGCAAAAATAGAACCGATAACACCCGGGAACCTTGAGGAAATTATTGAATTTACACGACAATTCGCTGCCTGTCATAATAACTCGGAACTTTTCTTATACGAGAACCTTCAAACCATAAAAGTGCTGAACAATTATAACCTTTATCCTTTCGAGGGCATTGCCATCAGATGTGAAGGAAAGATCATCGGCTACACATTCGGAGAAAAAGCCGGAGACACTTTTTTCGTTCACGTAGAAAAGGGCAACGTGTCTTATCGCGGAATATACCAGGCGCTCGCATCATTCTTCTGCAGGGAAATAACCAAGAAATATCCTGAAGTAAAATACTTGAACAGGGAAGAAGACATGGGTGATGAAAATTTGAGGAAAAGTAAAGAATCATATCATCCGACATTATATATCAACAAAAGAATTGAAAATATCGAAGCTTTAAATGAAAATTCTCTTTTGAGAATAGCGTGATTTTTTTTACCTTTGCACGATAAGTATGACTCGCAAATTAGGTAATGCATATTTTTAGCGGATTTTCGAGGGATTTATGAGAGTTAAGGAAGGAGCAATGCGTGCATTGTGACTGATGGAACTCGCTTAAATCACCGGAAAGACACAAAAAGATGCATTGACTAATCAATAACGATGTCATACTTAAATAAGTGATTTTTGTAAAACATGAGCGACGTTCTTGTAATTATACCTACATATAACGAGATTGAAAACATCTCCAACATAATAGATGCAGTCATGCTATTGCCCGACGGTTTCGACATTCTTGTGATTGACGATGCATCACCGGACGGAACACAGGATGCCGTGCGAAAAAAAATGGAACAATATCCCGACAGGGTGAATTTGGAGTGTCGTTCCGGCAAATTAGGTCTCGGAACTGCTTATATACACGGATTCAAATGGGCATTAAAAAGAGGATATAAATATATGATAGAAATGGACGCTGATTTCTCTCATAATCCCGATGATCTTCCCCGCCTTTACCACGAATGTAAAGACAATGGAGCAGACATGGCAATCGGTTCCCGCTATATATCCGGAGTAAATGTGGTCAACTGGCCTATGGGACGCGTGCTTATGTCGTATTTCGCTTCGGTCTATGTAAGGCTGATTACAGGCATGAAATTACGGGATGCCACAGCCGGTTTCGTATGCTACAGGCGTTGCGTGCTTGAAGAAATAAAACTTGACAGAATTAAGTTCAAAGGATATGCATTTCAGATTGAAATGAAATTCAAGACACATTTAAAGAAGTTTAAGATAGTTGAAGTGCCGATAGTATTTGTGAATCGACGGCTCGGAACTTCAAAAATGAATTCTTCAATCTTCGGAGAGGCTGTATTTGGAGTTATCCAGCTTAAACTTGGCAGCCTATTCAAAAGTAAGAGCTTCCGTTAACGGAAGCTCTTACTTTCATTTATATATAGATAGTCAATCCCTGTAATATCCCTGCAGAAAACACCTTGCAATAAAATCAAAATTATCACTCACAAGTTTATTATCATCCGTGCCCGGGAAGACTGCGTCCGGCATCCAGCCATTTTCAAATGCAAACTTCACAAGATCTGCAGGACATCTTCCCCTGACTGTCAGAAAATCAAAAGCGTTGGCACGGGCATATTCTTTATCGTAATACTTGTTTTCAGGATCTGCAATGCATTGTGCGGCATTCCGCGCAACGAGCATTCCGCGCACTGGATTAACCATTACCACAATATTACGTTCGCCTTTCATTACCGGCAAATGCTCTTCATCCTTGCCCCATCCCATTTTTTCAATAAAGAATGCGTTCATCTCCTCATAACTCCCGAAATACTGTATTCGCCTACCATCTGTAGCTGCAATAAATCTCTCATAATAAGGGTGCAGGGGTTTATTAGCATTCCTGACAGACGGTAACTCCCCTTCAATTATCAATTGCAGCCATTCAGGAATAAAAAGGGCAAGCGGTCCGGTGGTATCCTCCATCATGGAGCGCTCCATGCGGTCATGAAGTTTAGTGACGTCATCACTTTGCATCAACTCCTGATCCGACATTATATCAGACATGGTCAAAGCAAAAGCAGGAGTCATAAGATAACAATGCAGGAACAGCCATGAACCTAAATGATAAATGTTTTCCTTATCTTCCGGATCTTTTAATTCCAAGCCTCGCGCAAGATTGTATCCTTCAGGAACCGGAGCCTCCTCATAAACAGACTCAAGATAATGAAACAGGCTGTCGGCAACATTCAATATACGCGAATCATGAGGATAAATATCCCGCATGTCCTCATATGTCATGGAAAGAATATACCAAGTCAAGAACCTTATATCCTCCACATTAAGCTCATAATCCACATAGTCTTCACCCTCTGAATGGAACGGTATGGAATAGCCATAAAGTTTACGGTTAGCATCCACAAACGAACGCCAGATTCCGGCATCTGCAACAATATCTTGAAAATAACCTGTAATTCCAAGACATAGCCTCCTGCCAATAGATTCGGGTATCGTCAAACCAAGTTCCGATCCTGCATAAATATCCAACAACGAATTAGCCACACCGAGGTAATATAAATCGGAAGGCTCTTCCTTGGGGAAAGACGGCTGCCTGAAAAGAAAATCTTTGATATCTATTTTATCCATGACAATCATCATTATCTCACTGCCGAGATCAGGTCGTTAACAGTGACTTTCTCCTGAGTGCCGGTAATCATATTCTTCAACATGATGGTGCCGTCTGCAAGTTCACTTTCCCCTACAATCGCAACAAACGGGATCTTCTCGGCATCAGCAAGAGCCATTTGCTTCTTGAGCTTAGCAGCATCCGGATACAATTGCGCAGCAATACCTGCTTCCCTTAAAGATTTTACATATTTGAGGGACTGCAAGGCTTCGGCTTCGCCAAAATTCACAAACATCACCTTAACAGATTCTGATATCTCTTCCGGATATAGATCCAGCTGATTCATAACGTCATATATGCGGTCGGCACCAAAAGATATCCCAAC
>CAMYSW010000128.1:0-7123 GCA_947297425.1 uncultured Porphyromonadaceae bacterium | reverse complement strand
GTATTGAAATTGGATATATAAACCCTCCATTTACCAATAAAATCACCGGGGACAGCTTCATTGATTGTCAGCCCAAAGAAATCAGGCATCTGCGTAGAAAAAATAGTAAGGGCTATACCGGCAGTGAACCCTACCACAATAGGATAAGGTATGAACTTAATGACCGTGCCAAGCTTGAAAAAGCCCATAAGCAGGAGAATACACCCCGCCATAAATGTTGCAATCGCCAAGCCGGAGAGTCCATAAAGCTGGATTATATTATAGATTATGACAATGAATGCACCTGTAGGTCCTCCGATCTGCACAGAATTACCTCCGAATGCAGAAACTATGAAACCACCGATTACAGCTGTGATCAAACCGACCGTAGGGCTCACGCCACTGGCTATTGCAAATGCTATTGCCAAAGGGAGGGCGACTATGCCAACCACGATACCTGCTACCAAATCGCTACGAAACTTTGCGGCTGAATAATTCTTGCACGCCGCAATCAATGCCGGCTGGAAATCCGGCTTACCAAAAATCTTCATAAATCCTAAACGGAGGCGGATCCTCCGTAATCTTAAATTGTTATCTGTTGTCTGAATTATGCTGCAAAGTTACAAATTTTAGGTGAGAGAAGCAAGGGGGGCTTTAGGCGTTAGGCATTAGGTTTTAGGTTTTAGATAGATATGGATTTAGCGAGGGTTCGATTAAAATTAAACAAAAAAGGCGTCAGGCAAAACACCTAACGCCTAAAACCTAAAGCCTAACGCCTAATCACGTCCCTGCTGCGCGTTGTTTATCATCTGCTTGTCGGCGGTTATGAACATCTCCACGCGACGGTTCTGGGCACGCCCTTCTGCCGTAGAGTTGGAAGCGATCGGATCTTTCTCTCCCATGCCGACAGCTTTAAGCCTGCTTGCGGAAACACCTTGCGATTCAAGATAATTGACAACACTTTCAGCGCGTTTTTCAGAAAGATTCTGATTCAGCTGTTCACTGCCGGTATTGTCTGTATAACCCACCACCGTCACATCCGTGTCCGGGAATTGTTTCAGATTATAAGCCACTCGGCTAAGAGCCGCATCCGCTGCTTGCGAAAGGTTGCTCTTGCCCGTCTGGAAAAGCACAGCATCACCAAGCACAAGCTTTATTGCGTCGAGATCATTCCGGTCCTTCACCATCTGAACCTTTATATCCTCAATATCTTTCGAATTTTGATTCTCCTGCGCCTGCATCTGAGAAAGCTGCTCTTCAAGAGCCTTTTTCTGCTTGTCCATATGGTTACCCACCAAAGCACCAGTTCCGGCACCGAGGGCACCACCAACCAAGGCTCCTATCCACGTTCCCTTGCCACCCCCTATCAGAGCACCGACACCGGTGCCCACAGCCGCACCGATAGTTCCTCCTGCCGTGGCTCCTTGCCCTGTCTGGCTCATTCCATCCCAAGTATTTTTAATTGACGAACAGCCCGACAACAATGTGGCTGCGCATAAGGCAACAATCGTTCCTTTCATTAATCTTGTCTTTTTCATAGCAAACTATTTTAGTGTTTCTTTTAGTGTTTCCAATTAAAACACACAAACCCCACCCATCGGTTTAACACCTACGATCTGCATCCGGTCTGCCCTGTAAGAATCTCCTCTTTCAATCTTCTTCCGGATGAAAATGAGAATAAACAGCTTCAGCCTTTGATTTGCCAATAACAGCCTTTATGTCTTCAAAAGAAGCCTCTTTCAAACGTTTTATGCTCTTAAATTCTTTCATTAGCGATGCAGAAGTTGCGGCACCGATGCCATTTATAGAATCCAATTCGCTAACTGTCTGCGATTTAGATCGTCGGTTCCGATGATGAGTAATACCAAAACGGTGAGCTTCATCTCGCAATGCCTGTATGACTCTGAGACTCTGTGACTTTTTGTCAATATAAAGAGGCAATGAATCACCCGGAAAGTAGATCTCCTCAAGTCTTTTGGCAATCCCCACCAATGCAACTTCTCCCCTTATCCCCATTTCATCGAAAGCTTCGACCGCAGCACTCAGCTGCCCTTTGCCACCATCCACAACCACAAGCTGAGGCAAGGATTCCCCTTCTGCAATCATGCGGGTGTAACGTCGGTGCAGCACCTCTTTCATCGAAGCAAAATCATTTGCCCCGATAACAGTCTTTATATTGAAATGCCGGTAATCACGGCGTGCCGGTTTGCCGTTACGGAAAACCACGCAGCTTGCCACCGGATTCGTGCCCTGAATATTCGAATTGTCAAAACACTCGATATGCCTCGGCTCAACCTCCAAGCGGAAATCGCTTTTCATCCGTTCCATCAGTTTCTCTACACCGCGCTCCGGATTCATCTTTTCCACCTGCTTCTCTATATCGTGCATATATTGGGTAGCATTCTTAATGCCCACATCAAGAACCTTCTTTTTATCACCCCTGACAGGCACCACAAACTTCACTCCCTCAAATTCCACATCGGGAACAAACGGCACTATCACTTCTTTAAATTCGCGTTCGAAACGCGCCTTGATCTCATCCACAGCCATGGAAAGAATCTCCTCTTTGCCGACACCCGTCTTATTACGGCGATATTCAAGATTCAAGCTTTGCGTAACGGCACCGCGATTGAGATGCATAAAATTAATAAAAGCCCTGTCTTCATTTTCCACATAAGCGAACATGTCAGCAGACTCCATCGACGTCTCTCCTATCACACTCTTGGCATTATATTTCCGGACAGCCTCATATTTCTCCTTCACAAGTTGCGCCTCCTCAAATTTCCACTCTTCGCTGAGTTTCGACATCTCATCTTTCAATACCCTTTCGAGATCCACCGTCTCCCCATTGAGTATCTGACGAACCCTCGCGATATACGCCCCATATTCTTCCGGACTCACCAATCCACGGCAAGGACCGAGACATTTGTGTATATGATAATCCAGGCAAAGGGAATATTTGTTACGCGCGATCCCCCTCTCCTCAAGCATATGCCGGCAACTCCGCAACGGATAAACCTCCCGTATCAACTGAAGAACGATCTTGGCTGCCGCCTGATTAGCATAGGGACCATAGTAACGTCCATGAATGCCTTTCTCGCGAGTCATGAAAACGCGCGGATACAGCTCTTTTGTGACCACAATCCAAGGATACGATTTGTCATCTTTAAGCAAGACATTATAGCGAGGCTGATACTCCTTTATCATCGCATTCTCCAAATGGAGAGCATCCTCTTCAGTAGGCACGACGATGAATCTCAAGTCAACAATATTGCGAACAAGAAGGTTCGTACGAACCACATCATGACGACGATTGAAATATGAAGACACCCTTCTCTTGAGTCGTTTTGCCTTACCTACGTAAATCACCTTTCCCGCCCTATCAAGATACATATACACCCCCGGCAGATCCGGCAAGTTCAGTATCTTCTCCCGCAAATGCTCCCCGGGGCGGTTATTAAATATATCCTCCCTTGTGCGATCAGGCTCGATTTCTATATTGAATCCACAGGATTCATCGATATTTCTTCCGGATCCGACAAGTAAATCTTCGCCTCCATTTTTATTTGAATATGAAGAAACCCCGAAATTATCGGGGTTTCTTTCCATATCAACTTCTATATCCTTTTTCTCCGTATCCATCGAAAAAAATTATATCAATATTTGAGTAGTGCCGTCACCTCGCAATCCTCGGGAAGGTTGGCACGTCCGTTCAAGTCTGTAAGCTCAACAATGAAATTTATATAAACTTTTTTAGGATTCATCGTCTTTACGAGGTCATAGCAAGCACGCATGGTGCCACCTGTGGCGAGCAAATCGTCATGGAGAACAACAACGTCATCTTCAGTGATTGCATCATTATGCATCTCTATTGTGTCCACCCCATATTCTTTTGCGTAAGCCTTCTTTATCGTAACGGCAGGTAACTTGCCAGGCTTTCTGGCAGGAACGAAACCGCAGCCGAGTTCATATGCCATTATTGAGCCACCTATAAATCCGCGTGATTCGATACCTACAACCTTTGTCACTCCCTTGTCTCTGTATAAATCCGCGAGAGCTTTACCCGTAACATGAAGTGCCTCCCCATCCTTGATCATAGTGGTAAGGTCTCGGAAAAGAATCCCCTTGGAAGGAAAATCAGGCACATCACGAATAATAGATTTCAATTCTTCTATTTCCATCATGTTTTTTTATATTTTAAGTAAACAATATTTATCAATTAATACCGAATCGGTAACGCACCTATTCTTAAAAGCTGTTTAAGCCCGCGAAGTGTTCCACGTGGAACATTTGCTATCTATTTAACAGAAGCAGAAGCACATTGATGTCTGCAGGAGAAATTCCGGGAATACGGGAGGCTTGCCCTATCGTAGCCGGACGTTGCCTTGTCAACTTCTGTCGCGCTTCGGTTGAGATTGCTGTGATCTCTTCGAAATTCATCGTAGCAGGAATCTTCACATATTCCAGACGGGCCTGCTTTTCCGCAAGCTCCCGTTCCCTCAATATATAGCCTCCATATTTTATCAATATCTCTGCAGACTCAACTATCTCATCTCTCCTTTCCTCTTCAATACCCTCTATCTCTCTCTTCAGTCTTGACAACACAGAGGCAAGATCCACGACAGACAATTGAGGACGTTTCACAAGTTCAACAAGACGCAAGGATGCAGTCAAGGGTGTTGTACCCTTTTCCTGCAGGAATGCATTCATCACATCCGTTGCCTTCACGAGATAGGATTCACAGAACGCTATCAATGAATCACGCTGCTGACGCTTACGTTCCATTGCATCATAACGCTCCTGCGTAGCAAGACCTATATTATAACCGAGCGGTGTCAAACGCATGTCCGCATCATCCTGACGAAGAAGTATCCTATATTCAGCCCGCGATGTAAACATACGATAAGGTTCGTCAACACCTTTCGTGACAAGGTCGTCTATAAGCACACCTATATAAGCCTGCTCCCGACCAAGCACGAAAGCATCCTCTCCCCGACTCCTTCTTGCAGCATTTATCCCTGCAATCAAACCTTGGGCGGCAGCCTCCTCATAACCGGTCGTGCCATTCACCTGACCTGCAAAATAAAGACCTCCGACAAGCCGGGTCTGCAGATCATGCGTGAGCTGCGTAGGATCAAAGAAATCATATTCTATGGCATAACCGGGTCGATAAAACTGCACATTTGAAAGTGCCGGAACACATTGCAATGCATCAACCTGCACTTTCCACGGCAACGAGCTTGAAAACCCGTTTATATAATACTCCTGAGTGGTCTCCCCTTCAGGCTCCAAAAAAAGCTGATGACTATCCTTATCAGCAAAAGTAACAATTTTCGTTTCTATGCTCGGACAATAACGCGGCCCTATACTCCGGATCTGACCATTATATAGAGGAGAGTCTTCGAGATTATCATTAAGTATCTTGTGCACATCCGGATTAGTATGAACAATCCAACAGGAACGGTTTTTCAATGTCCGCTTCACCTCCGGAAGGAAAGAAAACTTATGAAAATCTCCCTCATCACCCTTTTGCTCTTCAGCAAGATCAAAACGGATTGTGCGTCCGTCAATACGCGCCGGCGTTCCTGTCTTCATCCTGTCAGCTTTGAAACCGATAGATAAAAGTTGCTCAGTAACACCCTTTGACGCATCCTCCGATATACGCCCACCCTCAATCTTTGTTGCCCCGAAATGCATCAGTCCATTTAGAAATGTGCCGGCTGTCAAAACAACCTGACGGGCATGAAATTCAATACCCAAAGCTGTCTTAACTCCCGTAACCTGCAGGGATTTACCGCTTTCTTCAGAAGCCTCCTCAAAAACAAATTCATTAACAGTATCCTGAAATATAGACAACCCTGAGGTCGAATCCAGAACTTCACGCCAAGCGTCTATATACTTTGCGCGATCGCTCTGAACGCGTGGACTCCAGACCGCCGGTCCCTTGGAGCGGTTAAGCATCCGGAACTGAACAGCCGTCTTGTCAGCAAGAATACCCATTTGACCACCCAACGCATCTATCTCCCTGACAATCTGACCCTTGGCAATTCCTCCAATAGCCGGATTACATGACATCTGCGCCACACGGTTCATATCCTTGGTTATCAACAGAGTAGACGCACCCAAGCGGGCTGCTGCAACTGCAGCCTCGCATCCGGCATGCCCTCCACCGACAACTATTACATCAAAATCGAATTTCATGTCTATAATTCTATAACAATGTGCTGTTCTCAAAAAGCCTCAAAGCCTTGTCTTCCTCTGCCTCCATGATTTCCCGTTCGCCAGGGCCTTTATCATCAATGCCACACAGGTGAAGCACCCCATGTATTATTACTCGCAAAAGTTCGGAATCATATTCTACTCCCAACCCTGAGGCATTAGAAGAAACAGTGTCAAGAGAGATTACCATGTCTCCGCTTATGCGATCCCGACGTGTGTAATCGAACGTTATGATATCCGTATAATAGTCATGCCGGAGAAACTTGCGGTTAGTCTCCAGAATATACTCATCGTCACAAAAACAATAGTTGAGATTACCAACCCCGTAACCATGAGCGGCAGCAACCTCCCCTATCCAAACCTTAACTTTCTCAAAATCCAACAAGGGCATATCCACACCTTGCGAAATGAAATCTATCATCTATGAAAGTCATTAAACCCGTGCACACCTTATTTAAAGAGACACAGAAGTTAAAAAACACAGAAACACCTCAATTTCAACTCCCGGTTAAATGAGACATCAAAATTGCGGTGCGTAAATCCATGCCACTAAGCATTGCCATTTACCCTACAAAAATAATAAAAAACATGTAAAATTCAACAACATTGGCTCTTTTTAAAGTGCAGTGCATTAAAATACCCCTCCGCGAATTATTTTCACAACTTTTACAATGATATTATAATTAGACACAAATCGCTGATTACAATGTATTTAACTACGTAAACAAACAAATTTAAGCCTTTAAGAATCGAAAAATCGGCAACATTAAAGCTGTTACTCGCAAATTTCGACACCATTTACAATAAAAAATTGATAAAATTTTCAAACTGATTCCAAATTGACTATATTTGCATTCCATCATTATCCCTTAAGTAAGTGATCCCATTAAACCGATAATAAAATGATTTTAATCTCACATATCAT
>CAMYSW010000127.1:0-7134 GCA_947297425.1 uncultured Porphyromonadaceae bacterium | reverse complement strand
ATTTAAATAAGCACAGCATTTACTTATTATAAACTAATTTTCAATACTTACTTACGTAATGAATAAGTATTTTTTAGCGGCGGTTTTATTTGCCGGGGCGATTAATTTCGCCTCGGCTTATAAGCCTGCCGGAAACAATATAATGACGACATGGGGCGAGAATATCGACCCCGCAAATATCTGGCAGGAATATCCGCGTCCGATAATGGAGCGCGAGGATTGGCAGAACCTTAACGGACTATGGGACTATGCGATAGTCTCCAAGGATTCTCCCCGACCAAAGGAATGGCAGGGTGAAATACTTGTGCCATTCTGTGCAGAATCAGCATTGTCGGGTGTTGGGAAAGAGGTAGGAGAGGAGAATGCCCTGTGGTATAAACGCAGTTTTTCCGTTCCCTCTTCCTGGAAAGGCCGCGACGTGATGTTGAATTTCGGAGCGGTAGACTGGCAGACGGACGTGTGGGTGAACGGAGCTAAGGTTGGCTCGCACACAGGCGGTTACACCCCGTTTAGCCTGAACATCACCCAGGCTTTGAAATCCAAGGGAGACAATGAGGTTGTTGTCAGGGTTTGGGATCCCACCGATAAAGGTCACCAGCCGAGGGGGAAGCAGATATCAAAACCCGAACTGATATGGTACACACCGGTGACAGGTATCTGGCAGACGGTGTGGCTTGAACCGGTGGCGCGGAAACATGTAGCCGGTCTGCGTATACTTCCTGATATTGACAGAAATACTCTCAAAGTGGATGTAAATCCATCTGAAAAAATCAGCAACGGCATGGTGGAGGTAGTTGTCAAAGACAATGGAAGGCAAATAGCTTCCGGACGCGCTGTTACGGGAGAGTCTGTAATTGTAGATATGCCTTCTGACATAGAATTATGGTCACCGGAGAATCCGAAGCTCTATGATCTTGAAATCAAGCTAATGTCAGATGGCAAGACGCTTGACAAGGTTGACAGTTATGCGGCAATGCGGAAGTTCTCGATGAAAATGGGTGACAAGGGGGTTGTGCGCCTTCAGCTTAATAACAAGGACCTTTTCCATTACGGATTGCTGGACCAGGGATGGTGGCCTGACGGTCTATACACCGCGCCATCTTACAAAGCAATGGTCTTTGACGTGGACAAGACAAAAGACTGGGGCTACAATATGATCCGCAAGCATATAAAGGTTGAGCCCGCATTGTGGTACACTTATTGTGACCGTAACGGCATCATCGTTTGGCAGGATATGCCGAGCGGCGACAAAGATCCGGAATGGCAAGGACGTAATTATTTCGATGGCGAGGAACTTGAGCGCACTCCGGAGAGCGAGGCTAACTACCGCAAGGAATGGCGCGAGATCATGGACTGTCTCTACAACTATCCCTGCATCGCCATGTGGGTGCCGTTCAACGAAGCCTGGGGACAATTCAAGACCAAAGAGATTGCGGACTGGACTAAAAATCATGACCCGTCACGTCTTGTGAACCCGGCAAGCGGAGGCAATTTCTATCCTTGCGGTGACATATTGGACGTGCACTGCTATCCCTCACCTCCCGTGACACATGTCTATGACGCGAAACGAGCGAACGTGCTCGGCGAATACGGAGGCATAGGAATGGTGGTCAACGGTCATATCTGGGCACCGGACCGGGAGTTCAGCTATATCAACTGCAAGACCCCGGCGGAGTTGACTGACCGCTATATCGGCTACGCAAACTATCTTGACCATCTTGCCAAGGAATGGTTTGTAGGCGCTGTGTATACGCAGACAACGGATGTAGAGATTGAAGTTAACGGACTTATGACCTACGACCGCAAGGTGATAAAGATAGATGAAGACAGAATCCGGGAGGTTAACAAAAGGATAATAAAGAATCATAGCAAATGAAAATTTTGTCAGTAATTGCATCGGCAACCGTGATAGTTGTGTCTTCGTTGACGATGCACGCGAAGATAGAATTGCCATCTGTCTTTTCCGACAATATGGTGGTTCAGCAGAATGCAAAGTTGACGGTGGCAGGAAAGGCAAAGCCATTGTCGACGGTAACATTCCGTTCCGATTGGGAGGGTGGTGAATGCAAAGCCAAAGCCGACAAGGAGGGACGTTTTGTTATGAAAGTTCCGACTCCTCCTGCGGGAGGTCCCTATACCATCATCGTTGATGATGGCACCGGAGAGAAGAAAATACTGCAGAATGTCTTGTCGGGAGAGGTGTGGCTTTGCTCCGGACAGTCGAATATGGAATTTCCCGTGAAAGGAGACTGGGCACAAGTGATGGATGCAGATCGTGTCATTGCCACGATGCAACGTCCGGCACTCCGCCTGTTGCAGATCAGGAACACGACTTCCGTAACCCCCGTCGATGACGCTTCTGTTGAATTTGGTTGGGTGGAATCATCTCCCGCTGCAGCTTCATTCTCAGCTATCGGCTATCTATGCGGCAGGATGCTTCAGGATTCATTGAATGTCCCTGTTGGCATAATTGATGCCACATGGGGTGGCACACCTGTGGAAGCATGGACTCCAAATGAGTATCTCAAGGATGTCCAGGGATTTGAGTTTTACCACGAACAGCTCGCAGCAGGAAAGGATGAGCAAGGTTTGATAGATGCCGCAATGGGAAAGGTATATGACGGCTATCGCAATCCGGAAAAAATGTCTTATCCCTATGACAAGGCGGTAATGCAGAAAGGTAAAGCCTGGGGAAAGATGCCTGTGCCGTCTTTGTGGGAAAACAATGTGCTCCCCGGTTTCGACGGGATTGTTGTCATGCAGTTTGAGCTTGACCTGCCTGCGACAGCCGCCGGAAAACCGTTGCAACTGTGTCTTGGAGCTGTTGATGATTGGGACATGACTTATTTCAACGGCAAACTTGTGGGTAGTGGACGTATATTCGACCAACAACGAGACTACCGTGTTGACGGAAATCTTGTAAAGGGGGGTAAAAATGTCATTACAGTCGAGGTTATCGACAATGCCGGCGGAGGTGGTATATGGAAATCCTCCTATGCTGTTGTTGACGGAACAAGGTATAGCCTTGACGGGGAATGGAGCTATGCAGTGCTTTCTGACTTCTCACAAATGGACATGGCTTATCAGCTGCCGGATACCCCACATTATCCGTCGGTGCTATATAATGCCATGATCGCGCCATTGACAGGGATGCCCTTGGCAGGGGTGTTCTGGTATCAAGGGTGTGCCAATGTAGGGCGAGCCGCACAATATGAAGTATGTTTCAAGAATATGATAGAGGGTTGGAGAAAATCTTTTGACAATTCTTCCCTCCCTTTCTATTTCGTGCAGTTGGCGGGATTCCAGCAACCTGTAACGGTGCAGCCTGAATCAGAATGGGCTTTGTTGCGCCATGCGCAGTCGAAGGCTCTTCAGTTGCCGAATACCGGAATGGCAACAGCCATAGATCTCGGTAACCCGGTGGATATTCATCCTGCAAATAAGCAGGAAGTGGCGCGACGGCTGTCGTTGCTTGCTCTTGACAAGACATATGGTCGAACTCAAGCATGTGAGGCTCCCCGCTGTGTTGATACTAAAATCGGCAAAGGGTATATAGACCTTACTTTTGACAATGACATCAATACGGAAGGAGGAGTGGCTATAGGCTTTATCATAAAAGATAAATCCGGAAAATGGGCATATGCCAATACGCAGATTGTTTCTAACAAGACAATTAGATTATCTTCACCGTTGATAAACAATCCGGTTGCCGTCAGATATAACTGGGCGGACTATCCCGGTGGAAATCTAACCGGAAGAACCTCTGGCTTGCCCGTGACACCTTTCGCAACAGATATTTGAAATCTATTTTAAAGCAATTTACTTAAAACTGATAATATGAAGAATTATAGACATATCCTTAATGTCTTTCTATTTTGTGTTAAAAATAACTTATATGGCGTGAAATGTGTTATAGATTGTTAATCAGACTGTGTATATCCGCTAAAAATAAGTCTTTTAAATAGAGAAGTTATTCTAATAACTTCATAAATAAATTCCACGCTATAAAATATAATATCATATCATGAAACAAAAATCTTTATTGTTGGCAATCGCTGCGTCTACAACCTTATTATGTTCAGCGGCAGGTCTATTGCCTTATCAGAATACATCGCTTCCTATTGAGGAGAGAGTCAATGACGCGTTGTCGCGAATGACTACCGCCGAAAAGGTGGCGATAATCCACGCACAATCTAAATTCAGTTCGGCAGGTGTACCGCGTCTTGGCATTCCGGAACTATGGTGCACCGATGGTCCTCATGGGGTTCGTCCTGAGGTTCTTTGGGATGAATGGAACCAAGCCGGTTGGACCAACGATTCTTGCACGGCTTTCCCGGCACTGACTTGTCTTGCGGCTACATGGAATCCTGAGATGTCGGCTCTTTATGGTAAATCTATAGGTGAGGAGGCGAGATACAGGGAGAAAGATGTTCTGCTTGGTCCCGGTGTTAATATCTATCGTACTCCGCTTAACGGCAGGAACTTCGAATATATGGGAGAAGATCCCTATTTGGCAGCCGTGATGGTGGTTCCGTATGTTCAGGAGCTTCAGAAAAACGGAGTGGCGGCATGCGTGAAACATTATGCACTCAACAATCAGGAATACTTCCGCCACACTGTTGATGTTGACCTCAGCGACCGTGCGCTTTATGAGATATATCTCCCTGCATTCAAAGCTGCAGTGCAGAAAGGGGGAGCATGGTCTATAATGTCGTCCTACAATTTATATAAGGGTCTTCATGCCGGTCAGAATCCGCGTCTGCTTAAAGAGATACTACGCGATGAGTGGGGATTTGACGGTGCGGTGATATCAGATTGGGGTGGCGTGCACAATACTGCTCAGGCAATTACAGGTGGTCTTGACCTTGAATTCGGTTCATGGACCAATGGACTTTCCGAGGGTAAGAAGAATGCCTACGATAGTTATTATCTTGCAGATCCTTACCTGAAGCTCATAAGCGAGGGGAAGGTAGACACCAAGGAACTTGACAAAAAGGCGGCAAACGTGTTGCGCCTGATTTTCCGCACTGCCATGAATAATGAAAAGCCATTCGGGTCTCTTAATACTCCGGAACATGTAGAGGCAGCGAGACGAATTGCCGGAGAAGGGATTGTGCTCTTGAAAAACGAAGGCGCTATTCTCCCGCTTGATATGAGTGGCAAGAAGATTTTAGTGGTAGGAGAGAACGCTATAAAGCCTATGACTGTGGGCGGTGGAAGCTCATCGCTGAAAGTCAGGGAGGAGGTGTCTCCTCTTGAGGGATTGAGAAGACGTTTCGGTAAGGTTGCGGAAATTACCTATGTGCGTGGATATGCAGGAGAGCAACTTAAAGATCATGACGGTATGAAATTGCTTGACATTTCAGATAATCGTTCTGAAGAGGAAATGATATCTGAAGCTATTGCTGCTGCAAAAAATGCCGATTATGTGATCTTTGTAGGTGGCCTCAATAAGAATCCTTATCAGGATTGTGAGAATACCGACCGTGCAGGTCTGGGTCTTCCCTATGGACAGGACAAGGTAATCACTGAACTTTCCAAAATAAATAGGAATGTCATTGTTGTAAATATCTCCGGTAATGCGGTCGCAATGCCTTGGATCAAGGATGTTGCAGCTGTAGTGCAGGGTTGGTATTCAGGTTCTGAGGCAGGTAACGCAATTGCTGATGTCCTGTCGGGTGATGTGAATCCTTCGGGCAAACTGCCGTTCACATTCCCGGTGCGGCTTGAGGATGTAGGGGCGCATGCCATGGGTGAATATCCGGGTAACGCCGATGCCTTTAAATGTAATAAAGACACGATGCCGGAATATTACAAGGATGATATTTTTGTTGGCTACCGTCATGCCGACAAGATAAAGAATGCCCCTCTTTTCCCATTCGGACACGGACTCAGCTACACCTCTTTCGAATATGGCAAACCGATGGCTGACAAGAAACAGATGGATGCTGACGGAACTATAACATTCTCCATAAATGTCAAGAACACGGGGAAGATTGCCGGGAAGGAGACTGTGCAGCTCTACATATCAGATAAAAAATCATCCCTTCCGCGACCTGTGAAGGAGCTGAAGGGATTCAGTAAGGTGGAGCTTGCTCCCGGTGAAGAAAAAACCGTAACCTTCATCGTTGGCAAAGAGGAATTGAGTTATTATGACGATGCGAAACATGCATGGGTTGCAGAACCCGGCACATTCGAAGCATTGTTTGGCTCTTCCTCTCGTGACATTCGAGGTTCTCTGACGTTTAAGCTGACCGATTGATCGAGTTTTATTACTATAGATTATCTTTTTATTCCAATAAGGGAGAGGTTGTCACGGACAGTCTCTCCCGCTATTTTTTGAAGGTAGAGGGCTGTGGTTTCGGAGAGACCGGCGTAGTAGGAGGATTCGAATGGCTTGCCGAGGATGGTGCTCAGGATGGTGCAGGCGGCAAGGTAGCTGCCTTCTTTCGAGGGGTGGTGCCGGTCTTTTAGCGTGTATAGCTCTATATCGGGTCGTTCTGTTACCACCCGTTCCCAAGCCATGCCAACGGGAGCACAGATGCCACCGTTTTCCCATGCCATTTCAAGATAGGAGGTTTTTAGCCTTTCCTGCATCATTTTGTATGTGTCATCAAGAGGATAGTCGGTCTGATGATGCAGGATTCCATCTTTGTGTCCCCATGTCATGTAATAGATTGTTTTGACACCCGGAGAGCCGGCTTTCGCGAGACTGTCGATGCGTTGTGCATACGGGTAGACGTTTTCAAGCACTTCGCGAGTTGAATATGAGGGTGTATAGCTTGCATCCTGTATCACCACGTAGTCGAAGCCGCCATCGGCAAGTGTCTCTGTCAGGAATTTGTGTTTAAGGTGTCCTTTCAGGGTCTGTCCTCCTTTTAGACAGCGGCTTGGAGCCATTTTTAGATTTAATGATGCTGCAAGATCCCTCACCATTGACGGCATGTCATTATAGAAGGTGTAGCTATTGCCGATGAAAAAGATCTGTGTGGAATCTGATTTTTCGGCTCGCATTCGCCGTATCGTTGCAGCGTCTGAATCAATTGTAGCTGAGAATGCGAATGCAATTGCAAGCATTATCTTAAATATCGTTTTCATTGGGTTGTGTTTGTGTTTGTATTGTGGAGACAAAGG